>CAYUJM010000030.1:0-34776 GCA_964445025.1 uncultured Occallatibacter sp.
ACTACAACGATCCCCACCCCTACTTCGGGATGGATGTGGTGGTGATCGGCGGCAAAAACTCGGCGGCCATTGCAGCCCTGGAACTGTGGCGGAGCGGCGCGCGGGTAACGCTGGTGCACCATGAGGCGGAGATGCACCGGCACGTGAAGTACTGGATCAAGCCGGACATAGAGAACAGAATCAAGAACGGGGAAGTGAAGGCGCTGTTCCGCTCCCGGGTGGTGGAGATTACCCAGGACACAGTGGTGGCGGAGACGCCCGAGGGGCGCCAAACGCTGAAGAACGACTTCGTTTTCGCCATGATCGGCTATCACCCGGATTTCGATTTCCTGGAGCGGCTGGGAGTGCGCTTCGAGGGCGAGGACCGGCGGCCGGTCTGCAACGCAGAGACGCTGGAGAGCAATGTGCCCGGCATTTACCTGGCCGGCGTCATCGTGGCCGGTTCGCGGACCAACGAGATCTTCATCGAGAACGGGCGTTTTCACGGACGGCAGATTGCCAGGGCGCTGACATCGGAAAAGTGAACCTGAGGCTACAAAAGGCGCCAATTGTGCATCAGAGCGGGTAAGCTGGAGCGAAACCAGGGGTACGGGCACTCCGGTTTCTCTGCAGCATCCAATTCGGGATAGAGATTGAGGGATCTTCTATGCGCTGGTGGCCGCGGTCGATTCGATGGCAGATGCTGGCAGGGCTGGTTCTGCTGGAGGTGCTTTCGATCGGGCTGTTTGTGGCGCTGCTGATCCGCCAGCAGGCCCACGAAGTGCACGAACACATGCTGCACCGGCTGGCGCACCAGGCCGATTCCGTCTCGCTGCAGGCCACCGAGGCGCTTCAGCAGCAGCGGCCGGGCTGGGTGCAGCTATCGGTGAACATGATGGGCGAAGCGCCCAGCGTGTCGTTTGCCAAGGTCACTGACGCTGCGGGCAACGTTCTTTTCGTCAGCAAGGGCGAAGCGGACCAGACGTTGCTGGATCCGGCTGAGATGGCGCAGATCCCGCATCTCGTCCGAGGTGAAGCGAAGGTCTTTCCCTTTGGCAAGGACGAGTGGGAGGGCGTGAAGGCGATCTACACCAACAACGACCTGCGCGGCTTTGCGTGGGTGGAGTCGGACCGCAGCTGGGATTTTGAACAGCTCAACTCAGTTCTGCGCAGCACGTTTATCTTCGGGGCCATCTGGATAGCGGCTTCGGCGCTGCTGGTTTTGCTGATGGGCCGATCCATTTCGCGGCCGCTGGCCATTCTGCAACGGGGCACGCGCGCGCTGATGAACTCGCCCGAGGACAGCCGCAGTTTCCCGCTGCCGGTGGCGGTGCACAACGAGATCGGCGACCTGATCGATGCCTTCAACCGCATGGTGGCCTCCATCGCCGAGCAGCGCTCGGGGCTCAACGATACACTTTCGCTGCTCGATTCCATGCTGGCCAACGCGCCCATCGGGCTGGCTTTCTTCGATCGCCGCTGCCGGTTTGTGCGCGTCAACCAGGTGTTTGCCGACATGACCGGGGTGAGCCTGAGCCGCCACCTGGGACGGACGCTGCCCGAGTTGCTGCCGCAGCCGGTGGCCCAGGAGCTGGAAGATACGGTGCTGCGGGTGTTTGCCGAGGAGGAGCCGGTGCGCAATCTGGAACTGAGCGGCCAGGGCGGCAAAGCCGGCCGGCAGTGGACCTGGCTGGCCAGCGCGTACCCGGTGCGCACCAACCCGCAGCAGGTGCGCTGGGTGGGCGTGATTGTGCTGGACGCGAGCGAACGGAAGCGCAGCGAAGAGGCCCTGCGCAAGACGGAAAAGCTGGCCGCGACGGGACGCCTGGCCGCGTCGATTGCGCATGAGATCAACAATCCGCTGGAGGCGATTACGAACCTGCTGTTCTTGCTGCGCAATTTCTGCCAGTTGGAGGACCCGGCTCTGAATTACGTGTCCATGGCCGAGCACGAGGCGCAGCGCATTGCAGAGATTACCCAGCAGACGCTGCGCTTCTATCGCCAGTCCACGCTGCCGACCCGCGCCAACATGAACGAATTGCTGGACTCGGTGCTGAGTCTCTACACCGGCCGGCTGAACCATCTCGGCATTCAGGTGGAGCGCGACTATGACGCGGAGATGGATCTGTTCTGCTTTTCCGGCGAGCTCCGCCAGGTGTTTGCCAACCTGGTAGGGAATGCCCTGGATGCTTCGACGGCCGGAGGACGGCTGATCCTGCGCGGACGGCGCTCGCGGAGCTGGAAGGATCCCGAGCAGACGGGCGTGCGCTTTGCGGTTGCCGACACCGGAACGGGGATGGAGGAAGAGGTGCGCGACCGCGCCTTCGAGGCCTTTTTCACCACCAAGGAAGTGACGGGCACTGGACTGGGGCTGTGGGTGAGCCAGGAGATCATCATCAAGCACGGAGGCCTGGTGCGCGTGCGCAGCCGAACGTCGCGGGACGGCAAGGCTTCCGGGACAGTGTTTGAGATCTTCATCCCGGATGACCCGGGACTGGGCACTGCTTCGAAGACGGCAGTCGCAGCGGAGGTGTAACGGTGAACTCCCAAAGTGGAAGGCCCTGCACGTCAGAGCCGAAGGCTAGTTATGCTTTCCCCGGATTCAGGTGAAGCTTGCAACTTATCACTTGACTTCTGAAGCGTGACGCGCTCCACTATACACATGATCAAGAGCTTCCGGCACGCTGGCATCGAGAAGTTCTTCGCCACCGGAAGCAAAGCGGGCATTCAGCCTGCCCATTCGGCCAAGCTATCGGTCCAGCTGTTTCAGTTGAATCGAGCGAGAACGGCAAGCGATATGAACGCTCCCGGATGGCAGCTGCATGTGCTGCACGGCGATCTGAAGAACCACTGGGCTGTGAAGGTGAACGGCAACTGGCGCCTGACATTCACCTTCGAAGGCGAGAACGCGATTCTCGTTGATTACCAGGACTACCACTAGGAGAAGCGACGCGATGCGCATGCACAATCCACCGCACCCAGGCAAAGTGCTCAGGGAGTTTCTAGGCGACATAGACGTGACAACGGCTGCAAGACATTTGCAGGTATCCCGTGCAACGCTCTCCCGCGTGCTCAATGGAAAGGCGGGCATCTCTGCGGACATGTCGCTGCGGCTCTCTGCCGCACTTGGGACCCATGCTGAAATCTGGTATGAACTGCAGGCCGACTATGATTTATGGCAAGCATCCCAGAAGAAACGCCCAAAGATCGAGCCCTTCAATCGGGCAGCATAGGGCGAGAGTTATAGATCGAGGAATCCGGAGGACTCTCGGGGGATTCAGCTTCCGGGAAGGGCGCGAGTTTGCGGGACCCTCAGGCCCGGGACCTTGCCTCTTCTCTCCAATAAGAAACAAACGCAGCGGTGGGATTGGAGGGCGGATCGACCAAATCCATCTTTTCAGACTCCTCCTGACCAAAGCCCAGCTCACAAACTGAGGAAAATTCTCAAAAAAGTTCTTGCGCGCTCACCTTTCTTGTGTGTTACAGTCAGTAACACTATGGCAAGTAACACACGAAGCGGACACGACCCGGCGGAGTTGGGCGAACTGGAACGCAGCATCTTGTCGGTTGTCTGGCGCAAAGCGGCAATCAACGCGGAACAGGTGCGCGAGGAACTGGGCCGACCGCTGAAGGACTCCACTATTCGCACGGTGTTGAGGCGCCTGGAAGAAAAGGGCTACCTGGCGCATTCGGTGGAAGACCGCACCTTCGTCTACCGCCCGGCGCAAACCCGGCAGCGCGTGGCCGGGCGAGCCGTGAAGCGCATCGTCGACTGGTTCTGCGAGGGATCGGTGGAGGCGCTGCTGGTGGGTATGGTGGACTCCAAGGTTCTGGACCAGGAGGAATTGCAGCGGCTGGCGGAGCGGATCGCGCAGGCCCAGAAGACTTCCGCCGATCAGAAGAATCCCACGGGAAAATCGGAAAAAGGGGGAAGACCATGATTCCAGTGTTAATGGAAGCTGCACTGCGGGCGCTCGCCGTGGCGCTTCTGGTTTGGGCCGGGCTTCGCCTCTTCCGCGTGCGGAATGTGCCGGCGCAAAAGGCTGCGTGGGGCCTGGTGCTGGTTTGCGCCATGGCCATGCCAATGGTGATGCGCTGGGAGCCTCTGCCAGCCTCGTTTACGATGCGCGTGCCTGTTTCTCGGTGGCGTCCCGCGGCGAAGCCCTCGGCCGCGGAAGCGGAAACCGAGCCGATACCGGCGACGGTGGTTCGTGCCCCGGCCCCGTCGCAGATGCGGTCGGTTGCAGCGCGGAAGCCTCTACCCGTTCCGGGCAACCGTTTTCCTGCGCCTGCCGTTTCCAAAAGCAAATTCAGTCCATCGCGCCAGAATCCGCCGGGGGAAGCGCAGGTCCAACCGACGGCACTCCACGAAGATACGGGCGCGCGTGGGGCCAACTTGCCTTTGCAGGATCCAGGAACGACAGCCGTGTTTCTTTATGTAGCCGTTTGCGCAATCTTGCTCTTCCGGCTGATCTACGGGCTCGCGATGGCTGTGAGACTTTGGCTGGTCGCAGAACGGTTTGAGCCGGACCTGGGGACGGATCCTGAGAGCAATCCGGCGCTGGGCCTGCGTCTGCGGTTCAGTTTTTCTATTTCCTCCCCGGTCACCATCGGCTCCGGCGTGCTGCTGCCCGCGGAGTGCCTGGGTTGGGACCGGGAGAAGTTGCGCGTTGTTCTGGCGCATGAGCGCGCGCACGTACGCCAGGGAGATTTCTATCTGCTACTGGCGGCCAGCCTTTACAGCGCGATCTTCTGGATCAGCCCGCTGGGGTGGTGGCTCAAGCGCAAACTTTCCGATCTGGGCGAGGCCATCAGCGACCGCGCTGGCCTGGAAGAAGCGGCAAGCCGCGCATCGTATGCCCAGGTATTGCTTGAATTCGCGGCTCTGCCGCGCCCAACCGTACTAGGAGTTGCCATGGCTCGCAGCACGAATCTCTCTCATCGCATTGAATGGCTGTTGAACGAATCCAGCTTCAGGCAGGCCTTCGCGGGCCGGAGGCGCATGCTGGTTTCGCTGATGCTTGTGCCCGTGGCCCTGTTCCTGGGCACAGCTCTGGTTCGGGTAGAAGTAGCCGCGTCGGGGCAGGCCGTCCAGCCGCCGCCTCCTGCTTCGGCGGCAGCCCCGAACCCCGCTCACGCTCCAGTGGGAGCCCCCAACGCTGCCCCCGCGCCCGCCGCAGCGCCTGCACTGGCGCCGCCATCGGAGCCGGATGGAGTGGGCGCAGCGCCCTTGCCGTCACCCATGCCGTTGGTTGCGCCGATGCCTCCTGGGGCAGCGATCAGGTCCATGCCTGCCGTGATTGCTGTTGGTGCGCTGGCGCCAATGCCTCCGATTCCGCCGATGCCAGTGGTTCACGTTGGGGTGGACGTTGGCGCGGGGGCCGGTGTCGGAATCGGCGTCGCAGGTTCGCATGTCGTGCAGGCCTCCGAATCCAATGGGACTGGACGCGGCTACTCCTACTCGTATTCCTCTGATGGCGATTCGTGGGCGCTGGTTACGGACCCAAGCGAGCACGTTACGTTCTCCGGCGACTGGCACAACAGCACCCGAGAGAGCATCGAAAAGACGCGCAAGCTGACCGGCGGAAAATTCCTCTGGTTTAGCCACGACGGTAAGAACTACTTCGTCAACGATCCCGCCACCGTCGCGCAGATCGAGGCCATGTACAAGCCGATGGAAGCGCTCAGTCGCCAGCAGGAAGCGCTAGGCAAGCAGCAGGAGGAACTGGGCCGCCAGCAGGAAGAGCTGGGCAAAAAGCAGGAGCAGGCCAGCATTCCCACACCCGACATTTCTAAAGAGATGGCGGAGCTGAACGCGGCTGTTGCCAAGCTCAACGCAAAGAAGGGAAGCACTGTGAGCCAGGAGGAACTGGCAGACATTGAAGGCAAGCTCGGCGACATCCAGGGCAGACTAGGCGAGCTCCAGGGCGAAATGGGTGAACAGCAGGGCAAGCTTGGCGAAATGCAGGGCAAGCTGGGTGAGCAACAGGGCAGGCTCGGCGAAGAGCAGGGCCGGCTGGGCGAGCAGCAGGGTAGGATTTCCGAAGAGGCCGACAGGAAAGTCCGGTCCATCATCAACCAAAGCCTGCACGACGGCAAGGCGCGGCCGGTGGAGTAGGCAGGCGCAACAGCTCCTGAGCTGAGACTGGGGCGAGGCGGAGGAATCTGCTTCGCCCGTGTTTTTTCACTGTCAATTCTTCGAATTTGCCGGGAAGGCGTGGACGGAGGCGCGCGCCGGATGCCATGATGAAGCCGCTCTCGACTCTCACACTTCGTCATGGAGGCCGCCTATATGCCCGTACCAAGCCCAATTGCCCAATCTGCCGCCATCTATCGTCAGAACGCCGAGCTTTTTGACAAGAGCCTGGAAGGCCTGGCCCCGGAAGAATGGCAGATCCGCCCCAACGAAACCTCGAATCCCATGTTGTGGATCGCGGGACACGTGGTGTGGGCGCGATCAACCGTCCTGGGCTGCCTTGGCTCGCCCTGGTCGAGGCCATGGCTGACTCTTTTTGCGCGAGGCTCAAAGCTCCTTGAGCCGGGCGAGTATCCCTCACGGGATGAAGTCATGCTGGCGTGGCAAGACGCGAAAGCGGCTCTCAACAGTGCGATGGAAACGGTATCGGACGAGGCGTTGGCGGCGCCTGGACCGGAGCGTGTGCCGAGCTTCGATGGGAAAATGAGCGGAACGGTGGGTTTTCTGGCGTTCCATGAGACCTATCATGTGGGCCAGGCGTGCTATCTGCGGCGGTGGCTGGGGCACGGACAGGTGATCGGCTGAGAAGACCGCGGACGGCTCATTCCGCCAGCCAGGTCAGTTCAGCTTCAAGGCCTGCGGCCTGGACAGATCGAGCGGATCAAATGCAGCCGGTTTGCCCGACGCCGGGTGCGGCATGCAATGGGATATGGACCGCACTGCGGCGGCATATGACCGCGTCACGTGGAGCCGGTCCATGAGCACGTAGCGGGTGCGAAGACCATCGATGGTTGCTGGGAGCTGGGCGGGAACCTTTTTGCGATCCACATAGATCACGAGCGCCGCTTCCCTGGGATTGTCGAGGCTCTGGCCAACGCCGACGCCGAAGAAGGCCGGATTCTGCAGCAACAGGTTGCGCGCGCCCTTCTGCTTGATGGCGATGGCCTGGCTAAGGACAGCAGCGGGCACGGAGGGAGTGGCAGCGGCTTCAAAGGGCGTCAAAGGCGCCGCACCCAGCGCCACCGCGCGAGCATTGGTGGGAATGATCAGCGTGCGCACACCGTCTACGGTCGCGGGCACGCTTACGTTGATGTCCTCATCCACATAAAAGAGCACTGCGCCCTGGCCGGGATGGTCGCTGCTCTTGCCCGTGGCCACTCCTAAAATTCCTGCGGCGGGGTTCACCAGCGAGCGGGCTTGCGCCAGAGCCTGTTGAGAGCGCGCAATCTCCGCGTCGTTCAGCGTGCGAGCCTGCGCCGCGGTGACTGTGCTGTCACCGTAGTTGAGGCAACTGACGCCGTGATCGGCGGCGCCTACAAACGAGTAGCTCGTGCCGTCTCCGAGCTTGGCGCTCAATTCGCTGAGCACGTTCGGCGCGGGACTGGCGACGCCTTCACTCACGCCGGATGAATCCGTGCCGCCGGCAAAGAACAGCCCCACGGGCTCGGCATTGGCGATATCGACTACCAGCGAACCCGAGTCGCCCGCATCGCTGAACTGGTTGCCGGTGATGGCCAACTGGTTGGTGTACATCTTGGTCAGATAAGGCCTGGTCTCCGCACAGTCGGTGAAGTAGTCGACGTTCACGTCGAGGTTCACCGCGGAGATGCTGGCGCAGGTTAATCCCGTGGTCCGCCCGCTCTTGGCAACGGTCAGGCCCAGTCCGGCCGTCTCGCCTTTGCCGTGAGTGGAAGACACGCCGGGAGGCGCAGCGGCCAGCGCGCCGTCTGACTGACGCGCGCCCAGTTCAAGAATGGTGCCTGTGGGGTCCACGGCGCCCGGAGCGACCTGGGCAATGGCCGCATCGGCGTTGGTGGCGCTGGAACTAAGCGGCAGCCATCCGGTGAGAGATGCAACCGGCGTTGTTCCGGGGCCGTCGCCGTAGGGCGTGCAGTTGTTGTCGATCAGTCCCGGCTGGACGATGGTGTCGCCCACGCTGGCCTGGTCACTGCGCGCCAGTACGTGGTTGTTGCTGAGCAGGAACTGGCGGCCGTTGCCGTCTTCAATCAGTGAGCCCAGAGTGCCACCGCAACAGTCGGCAACCTGGTTGCCCATGAGATCGTAGTCATCGTTGTTGCCGCCCGAGGTTCCGAGCTGGATCTGCGAAAGCTGTTGCGACTGGTGCGACGCGGGATCACTGGAAACGCCCGCCGCATTTAACAGGATTTCGGCCGCGGTGGTTGCAGTTGAACTGCCGGCCGTGGCCACAACGTAAGTTACGCCGGTTGACGAAATCGAGGATGGCGCGGTGTAAGTGACCGTACAGTAGGTGAAGGCCTGGGAGCTGCGATGGCAATTTGCAGGCCCGAGCGAGCCCTGGCCGCCAGCCGAACCGGTAGGCGAGTTGGAGAGCGCGAAGGTGATACCTTCTTGACCGCCTGCTTCGGCTAGGAAGCCCTTTACAGTCACTTGGCCGTTTGCGCCCAAAGCCAGATTCTCCGGCGTGAGGGGCTGCAGGAATCCCGGCATCACAGTGACAATGGCGCTGGCTGTGGCGGCTCCGTTGAGAGAGGCCGTTACCACTACTTGTACGCGGTCTGCGGTGAGATAGGTGGGCGGGGTGTATTGGCCTGTGGAGCTGATGTTGCCGGGACCACTGCTGGTGTCTCCGCCGGTGACCGACCAGGTGACGGGCGCAGCTGCACCGCCTGCGACGATGGCAGTGAATTGCTCGACGGATGAGCCGTGAGAGGTGGAGGCATTGCAGCCTGTGCAATTGGTGTCTACGATGCCGGTGCCGGGCGAGAGAGTGAGGCTGGCGTTGGAGAGGTTGGCATTGACCGGCCCTGCCGTGCAACCGACCGCCGCGAGCAAAACCGGCGGCAACAGAAGTGTAGCGAGGCGGAGCGGCAGCGCACTCAAGACACGAGAGCGCACACGCGATTCCGCGGAGTTCCGCAAGGAGCTTGAAGATCCGGTTGCGAATTGAGGGGGGAGCGATAACACTTTGCCGCTTGCCTCCGGCACCTTAAGAACTCTTGAATTAATACAACATCATTAAGCCCAAAAGTGAAAGTCTGCTGATCGAATTCACGATGCAACTTCCGCGTATTGCCGCATCCTACGACGGTACTCGCATCGGAAACCCAAGTAACTCGAATCTGCTCAGGCACGCGATGATGAGAAGCAACGCCAGTATAGTGCCATAACAAGGCTTGCGCGGGAGGGAATAAGTTAGTACAGCGGAAAGGCCCTCACCTATATAGACACTAGGATGAATGAGCGCGATTACTTTGAGCAAGCTAATTTTGCAACGACATTTCCAGGAGTAATCCGCTCGCGCCAAAAAGGTAATAGGCGCTGTGTGAATGACGAAGAGAAAACCAATCGATCAGGTAGTAACCACAAATGATGTTACCTCCAATTGAACCCGATCGCTGAGACTTTTTGCGGTTTCGACTCGCAGATTCTGGCCGCGCGTCCATTTCAACTATAGAAGGCCTGGCCCTGTTTACTAACTCGCAATATCTGCCGAATGGCCGCAGGGGAACGGCGAGCAGAAACACAGAAGGGAAGAGGGACGACAAGCCGAGTGTCAAGCATTGTGTGCGGCACAATTGGCGCAAGAGGTTGCGGCTGGAAATGCTGAGGGATGTGCTGTACAGTGGACGGCAATGAATCCTGACCTCGACGGCAGTGTTGAAAGCGAAGTGGGTGAGTTGCGCGCGCGTGTGCGCCGGATTGAAGAGGCGCTGCTCCGGCGTGGCATCGCGCTTGAAGCACCTGCGGCTCCGTCGGCAACTGCAGCGGGGCCGGCTCCTGCGGTGGGACAAACGCCGCCGGCGCGCCCTGTTGCCGCAGAGCAGACAGCCGCACCGCGACCGTCGATGACGCAGCCTGTTGCGCCGGAGCCGACTCCGGCGCAGAGGCCAATGTTTGTTTCAGCAGCCACGGAAACAGCGAAGGACGAGCGCTCGCTTGAAAGCCGCATCGGAGCGCAGTGGTTCAACCGCATCGGCATCCTGGCGGTGTTGATTGCGGCGGCATGGTTTTTGAAGCTGGCGATCGACAATCACTGGATCGGGCCGCTGGGGCGGGTGCTGATCGGGTTGATCGCGGGGGCGGGACTGATCGCATGGTCGGAGCGGTTCCGCGGCGGCGGCTATGCGGCGTTCTCCTATTCGTTGAAGGCGGTGGGAAGCGGCATCCTTTACCTGTCGCTGTGGGCGGCGTTTTCGCTCTACAGTTTGTTGCCCGCCGGGGCGGCATTTGCTGCGATGATCCTGGTCACCGCATTCAACGGGTTCATGGCGTGGGTGCAGGATGCGGAGCTGCTGGCGCTTTACGCAATTGTCGGCGGATTGAGCACGCCTGTCTTGATTTCGACGGGCGAAAACCACGAGGTGGCTCTCTTCAGTTATTTGCTGCTGCTGGACGTTGCGGTGCTGGTGCTGGTGGCGCTACGGCCGTGGTCGCGGCTTCTCTTTGCAGCTTTTGTGGGCACTGTGATTCTGGTTCTCGGCTGGTGG
The DNA here is from genome assembly GCA_964445025.1 of uncultured Occallatibacter sp. GTDB lineage: Bacteria > Acidobacteriota > Terriglobia > Terriglobales > Acidobacteriaceae > Telmatobacter. Next base: position 10,645 of record CAYUJM010000030.1, read on the forward strand.
TCTGGATACTACACCGACGCGCAATTTGCGCGGACGGCGTTTTTCCTTGGCTGCTTCTTCCTGATCTTCGCCTTCGCACCGCGGCTGGTACGGCTGAAGCAGGAGGACGGAGCAGCGATCCAGGGGTGGGATGCGCTGGCTCTGGCGCTGCTGCCCGTGGCCAATGCGGCGCTCGGCTTCATCGGTTTCTATGAACTGTTCGACAGGCCCGACACGCAATGGGCCGGCCCGTGGCTAGCGGTCCTCTTTGCCGCGTTCTATCTTCTGCTGCTATGGCTGCCGGCTCAGGGTAGGTTGCGTGCGGCACCGATATTTCTGGATTCACTGCACCTGTCCGCGGCTGTGGTCTTCCTCACAATTGCGATTCCGCTCAAAACGCATGGACGATGGCTGACGATAGGCTGGCTGGCGGAGGGCGCGGCGCTCATGTGGGTGGCCGCGCGCGTGAAGTCGGGGCTGCTGCGCGCGCTGGCACTCGCCTGCCTCGCGCTGGGAGTGGTTGCGCTGCTGACGGTGAATCCGACGGCTTCTACGGCGCCGATCTTCAACCAGCGATTTGGAACGTATTGCGTGGCGATTGCCGTCTTCGCATGGACGGCCTGGGTGGCAGCGGGCGCGCATACGCATCAGGACCCGGAACACGCGCAGGGCTGGCCTGGAATTGCGGCGGGAGCAGCGCTCGCGGTGAATGCGCTGATTCTCCTTGCCGTCAGCCTGGAGATCGAGAGCTTCTGGGCGGTGCGGCACTGGGCCGGGGATTACCGCGCGCTTGAGCTGCACAGAATGTATGCGCAGTTCTCCTACTCGGCGTGGTTCATGCTCTTCGGCGCCATTCTGCTGGCTGCCGGGTTCCTGCGGCGCTCGGCGTTCCTGCGCTGGCAGGCGCTGGTGCTGCTGGCAGTCTCCGTGGCCAAGGTCTTCCTCGTGGACATGAGCGAGCTCAGCCAGGGCTACCGCATCCTCAGCTTCCTGGGACTGGGCGCGCTGCTGCTGGGCGTGAGCTTTGTGTATCAGCGCGACTGGCTGAACCTGCGCGGCGCAAAGGCTGACGATGGGCAGCATGGGCCAAGCGCATGAGGACTGCCGCGAGCGTATTACTGCTGGCTGTGGTCGCGGCGTCTTCGGAGATTCGCTACTTTCATTACGAGCGGCCTATCGAGAATCTCTCATCGCATGCAGGCCAGGCTTGCCTGGTGGTGGATGGAGGGCTCTTTTCCCACGCAGCGCCTGAACTCGCCGACTTGCGCCTCTACCATGACGGCACCGAAACGCCGTATGTGATTCACATGGCTGCGCCGGCCGTAGCCTCGCAGCGCGCTCTCGATCTGCTCGACAAGGGTGTGCGCGGCGGGCAGACGGCTTTTGACGCGCAGATGCCAGATGGCCACTACAGCGATCTCGAACTCGCAGTCACGGCCCACGACTTCATCGCAACGGCGCAGGTCTCGGGCAGCCAGGCGCAGGCGGGCAGCGCGGAAACGAAGCTGGGCTCGTACACCATTTTCGACCTGACGAAACAACGGCTGGGACGCAGCACCGTGCTGCACCTGCCGGAGTCAGATTTCAAGTATCTGCACTTCCGCATTGCCGGGCCGCTCGCGCCGGAGAGCGTCACAGGCCTGTCGGTAGTGCGGCTCCCGGAGAGCCAGCCGCGCTATGTCACCGTTGCCGAAACAGCGCAATTAACGCAGAAGGGCCACGACTCGGTCTTCCAGTTCACTGTGCCTGCGCATGTGCCTGTGGATCGCGTTGTGTTTGCGCCGGGTGCGCAGCCGGCGCTGTTCAGCCGCAATGTGAGCATCCAGGTGGAGGAGACTCCGAAGACGCCGGCAAGCGATGCGGCGCCGTATCCGCAGACGGTAACCGCATCCGGAAATCTGCTGCGCGTGCACAGCGTGCAGAACGGCCATCGCATCGATGAGGAGCACCTGGCTATCGACGCGCCACGGGCGGAGTTCGACACGCAGGCCAAGTGGACCATCGAAATCGACAACGGCGACGATCTACCTTTGAAGATCGACTCTATCCGGCTGCAGATGCTGGAGCGCGATTTGTGCTTCGAGGCCGTAGAGAGCGGCAACTATGCGCTCTATTACGGCGATGCAGCGCTTGCGAGCCCACGCTACGACTATGAAGCGCTGTTTGCGCCGCAGACTGATGCGGCCAGGATCGCCGCGGGTGCGGAGATTGCGAACGCCGCTTACCAGCCCCGTCCCGATGAGCGCGCCTTCACGGAGAAGCATCCGGCTCTTCTGTGGGTGGCGCTCGTGCTGGTCATCGCGCTGCTGGGAGCGATTGCGCTCGGGAGCGTGAAACGGATTGCGGCCAGCAAGTCATAGAACCTATTCGAGAGACGATTTCGATGGAGGCTGGCTGGGGTTCGTGGTTTCCCACCCTTTCGGTCGCTGCGGCGGCCGAAAGGGTGGGGCACGGAGTGTGTTGGCTTACTGAGAATCTTCAAGGCTCGGCTCTTGGACTGGCGCTTAGCCCGTCACAATTGAATCTTTACCGGCCAGGTCTTCCAGATGTCGGCGCAATAGTCGCGGATGGAGCGGTCGGAAGAGAACTTGCCGATGCGCGCCACGTTGAGAATGGACATGCGGGTCCAGGCATCGTGGTCCTTGTAGGCCTGGCTGACGCGGTCCTGGCAGTCGATGTAGGACTGGTAGTCAGCCAGCAGCATGTAGTCGTCGTTGTTGAGCAGCCCGCTCACCAGCGGCTCGAAGAGCGCCTTGTCGCCGTGCGAGAACTCTCCCCTCAAGAGCGAGTCGAGAACCTCGCGAAGTTCGGCATTTGAATTGTAGAAGTCGCGCGGATGATAGCCCTCTCGCTTGCGCTGCTCCACTTCCGGCGTGGTGAGCCCGAAGAGGAAGAAGTTCTCCGCGCCGACCTCTTCGCGAATCTCGATGTTTGCTCCGTCGAGCGTGCCGATGGTGAGTGCCCCGTTCATGGCGAACTTCATATTACCTGTGCCCGAAGCTTCCTTGCCGGCGAGGGAGATCTGCTCGGACAAATCGGCCGATGGGTAAACGCGCTGGCCGAGCTTCACGTTGTAGTCGGGCAGGAACACGACCTTGAGCCGGCCGCGCACGAGAGGATCGGCGTTGATGACCTCGCCGACCGAATGAATCAACTTGATAATGAGCTTGGCGATGCGATAACCGGGAGCGGCTTTGCCGCCGAACAGGAAAGTGCGGGGAACGATCTCGCAGGACGGATCGTGCTGGATGCGCTTATAGAGTGAAATGATGTGCAGGACCTGCAGATGCTGCCGCTTGTACTCATGCAGCCGTTTTACCAGCACGTCGAACATGGAGGCCGGATCGACGGTGATGGCGAGGCGGTCCTGGATATAGCTGGCCAGCTTCACCTTGTTCTGGAGTTTGATGGCGCGCCATTCTTCGTGGAGCTCGCGGTCGGTTACGAGAGGCTCGAGGCGGCGCAGTTTTTCCAGGTCGTGAATCCAGCCCTGGCCGAGGCGCGCGGTGAGCAACTGGGTGAGACCGGGGTTGGAGCGGACGATCCATCGGCGCGGCGTCACGCCGTTGGTCTTGTTGGAGAATTTTTCCGGCGTGAGCTCGTAAAAGTCGCGCAGGACGCGGGTCTTGAGAAGCTCGGTGTGCAGCGCCGCCACGCCGTTGATGGCGTGACTGCCGAGGGAGGCGAGGTGGGCCATGCGCACGTATTTTTCGCCATTCTCATCGATGAGCGAGAGGCGGCGAACGCGGTCCTCGTCGCCGGGAAACTTCTTGCGCACGTTTTCCAGGTGGCGGCGGTTGATCTCGTCCACAATCTCGAGATGGCGGGGAAGCAGTGCGCCGAAGAGGCCGCGCGGCCACTGCTCCAGGGCTTCGGGCATCAGGGTATGGTTGGTGTAGGAGAGCGTGTTCTGCGTGACGCTCCAGGCTGTCTCCCACTCCATGCCGTGTTCGTCGATCAGCAGGCGCATAAGCTCGGCAACCGAGATGGCCGGATGGGTGTCGTTCATCTGGATGGCGAAGTTGCGGTGCAGCTCGGCCAGGGGCCGGTCGGCGTGGCACTGGATCTTGACGATGTGCTGCAGAGAGCAGGAGACAAAGAAGAATTGCTGTTCCAGGCGCAACTGCTTGCCCTGATATCCCTCGTCGTTGGGGTAGAGAATCTTGGAGATGTTCTCCGACTCCACCTTGGCGGCGACGGCGCCGAAGAAGTCGCCGGTGTTGAAGGTGCCGAAGTCGAAGCTCTCCACGGCCTGCGCGGACCACAGGCGCATGGTGTTGGCGGTGTTGGTCTTGTAGCCAAGGATGGGGGTATCGTGGGGGACGCCGCGCACCAGCTTCTGCGGGACCCAGATCACGCGCAACCGGCCGTTGGCGTCGGTGTGCTGCTCGGTGTGGCCGCCCATCTTCACTTCGATGGCGTCCTCGGGGCGTTCCAGGGCCCAGGGGTTTCCCAGGCGCAGCCACTTGTCCGTGGTTTCCACCTGCCAGCCGTCGCGGATCTGCTGGTTGAAGATGCCGTATTCGTAGCGGATGCCGTAGCCGATGGCGGGAACGTCGAGGGTGGCCATCGATTCCATGAAGCAGGAGGCGAGACGTCCCAGGCCGCCATTGCCCAGGCCGGGCTCTTCTTCCTGCTCGATAAGCACGTTGAGGTCGATGCCCAACTGGCGCATGGCCTGCTCGGTCTGGTCGTAGATGCCTAGGTTGATGAGATTGGTTGCCAGGTGCGGTCCGGTGAGGAACTCGGCGGACAGATAACAGACCACGCGCACATCCTGCGCCTGGTAGTTCTTCACCGTCGAGATCCAACGCTCGACGAGACGGTCGCGGACGGTGTGGGCCAGCGCCATGTAAAGGTCGTTGACCGTTGCCCGCTCCATGGAGCGGCCCTGAACGAAGAAGAGGTTGTCGAGAAAAGACTGTGCAAGGGACTCGACGCTGAGGTCGGTGCGCTGGTTTTTGGTCGAATCCATGGGCGAAAACTTGACGGCAGAAACATCAGTCATGGCACCCTCACACCCCGTAGAGAACGGCCAGGGTCGGTTTGGCGAGACCCTTCCAAGATAAGCCAGTCAGGGGCAGTAAGGATGAAAATGCGGCCAAAAACAGGCGCGGGCGTATCCAGAGTCTCTCTATTTGAGCAAGCGCGCCATTCCCGGTGAACCTCATTGCGCGAGAGCAGCGAGGATGCCGGGCAGGAAGTTGGCGAGTTGGCGCCGCTTTGCGGGCAGGAGCAAATGAGCGGGGTTTTGGGGCCGGATTTTGGTCAGCCGACAGTGAGTACGAGTTTGCCGAAGTGGCTGGCTTCCTCCATGCGCGCCAGCGCCTCGCGGGCCTGCGACCAGTGGAAGTTTTCGCCGACAGGGCGCAACTGCGTGAGGATGATGGCCTTGTTGAGGTCCTCGAAATCCCTGCGGGAGCCGACGTAGATGCCCTGCATGCGGACCTGCTTGTGGAGGATGGTGGCGACAGGGAAGAGGACAGAGTCGGCGGCGCCGGTGAGGACGCCGACCTGGGCGATGGCGCCGCCGATGCGCAAGGCGCGCAGGGAGCGGGGCAGAGTGGCAAGGCCGCCGACTTCGACGACGAGATCCACGCCCTGGCCGGCGGTCTCCTCCAATGCCCAGCGGTCCCATTCGGGGTTTTCTCTGTAGTTTAGGCCGGCGTCGAGGCCGAGCGAGTAAGCGCGCTCGAGCTTGTCGTCGTTGCTGGAGATGCCCAGGACACGCGCGCCGCGAAGCCGCGCCAACTGCAGGGTAAAGATGGACACCCCGCCCGTTCCCTGGATGAGAACGGTCGACCCGGGCTTGATATCGCCAACCGACAGAGCATTCCAGGCGGTGACGGCGGCGCAGGGCAGCGTGGCGCCCTCCTGATAGCTGAGGTGTTCGGGGACGGCCACCAGGCCCGTCTCTTTGAGAACGATGTACTCGGTGAGCATGCCGTCGATGTCGCCGCCGAGGGCGCCGCGGGACTTGAGCGCGGTGGGCGGGCCGTCGACCCAGTTCTGCATGAAGATGGCGGCCACGCGATCGCCGGGCTTCCACAGGGTGACGCCCTCGCCCACAGCCACCACTTCGCCGGTCCCATCGGAGCAGGGAATGCGGGGAAGCTTCAATTTGGGGTTGTAGAGCCCCTTAATGACCAGCAGATCGCGATAATTCAAAGAAATTGCCCGGACTTTGACGAGCACCTCACCGGTCCCCGGCGCGGGGGTAGGCCGTTCTACAAACTCCAAAGAATCAATGCCAAACGATGATATTTGCCAAGCACGCATCGGCAATTCTCCAGCCTTTCAGGGCCATAAACTTCCATTTTGGCGGGACGCCCTGCAAACAAAGCCCGTAGAATGAAGATATGGCTCGTGGCTGGGAAAGTAAATCCGTGGAGGAACAGATGGCAAATGCACTGCAACAACCGCAGGCCAGCGCAGGCAATGAATTTGTCAGCGAGGACCAGCGACGCGCGGCGGACCAGGCTCGGACGGTGAAGGAGCGGCAGAAGCAGGCGCTCCACCTGCAGCGCGAGAACATCCTGTCGCAGAGAACCTCGAATCCTGCGCGGCGTGCGGCTTTGGAAGCAGCATTGGCGCAGATTGAGGCGCAGATCGAAAACCTGGGCTGAGCGCCCTTCGGCACGAACTGCCGCTCAAGTTGAGTTTTCCTGCCCGGCCCTTGCGGGCTGGGGCTACCCCTCGCGATGGAAGAGCAGCGAGTTCGCCTGGTGAATTGACGTCAGGCTGACGCGGGCGATATTCACGTGGGCCGGCCGGGAAGCAGCCCACACGATGGCGTCGGCGATGTCCTCGGGCGCAAGCGGGGTGAGCCCCTTGTAGACCTTGGAGGCGCGCTCCTCATCGCCGTGAAAACGCACCAGGCTGAAATCGGTTTCCACCATTCCTGGATCGATGCTGGTGACGCGCACCGGAGTTCCCAACAGATCCTCACGCAGGCCGTCGTTGATGGCGCGCTCGGCGGCTTTGGTGCCGCAGTAAACGGCGCCGTTAGGATAGGAGATTTCGCCGGCCGTCGAACCCAGATTGATGATGTGGCCGCGCTTGCGCACCACCATACCCGGAACCACCGCGCGCGAGACGTAGAGAATGCCTTTCACGTTGGTGTCGATCATCTCGTCCCAGTCCTCAACCTTGCCTGTGTAGAGCTTGTCGAGGCCGCGGCTGAGGCCGGCGTTGTTCACCAGGATGTCGATCTCCGCCCACTCCGGCGGGAGGCCATCAATGGCATCCTGGACGGCGCGGTAATTTCGGACATCGAGGTCGATGGAGTGGACCGCGGGGGCGCCGCGCTCCAGCGCCTGAGAGGCCACTTCGGCCAGCTTTCCGGCGCGGCGGGCCGCGAGCAGCAGGCGGGTTCCCTCGGAGGCGAAGGCAAGTGCGGTGGCCGCGCCGATGCCGGCGCTGGCCCCGGTGACGAAGACGATTTTCTTCTCCAAGCTCATGGTCTTTATTTTATGGCCTCTTTTGAGGCGCTTGTAAGCGAGCGCCATCACAAGCACTCACACAGCAGCACCGCGGCGTTGCGCCATGCGGTATTGACCCACAGCCCAATCCTCATTCCCCAGGCCCGTCTGTTGGGCTTCGGCAAAGATCTGCGCCAGATTGTCTGCGAGCGAGAGGCCGGTATGGCCGGCAGCGGCGGCTTCGCGCAGCAGGCGCAAGTCTTTCGCTCCCAGCTCGATGGTGGCGCCGGGCTCGGTGGGCGGATGCAGCATGACCTTGCCGTATGCCAGGTAAAACGGTGACTGGAACAGGGCGCTGTTGACGGTTTCCAGAAACACTTCCGGATCGATGCCCTGGCCCGCGGCGTAGACGAACGACTCGCTGAGGGAATGAATCATGGCGCTGATGAGGAAGTTTCCGCCCAGTTTGAGTGCGTGGGCCTGGCGCGGCTCGGCACCGATGACGGAGAGGCCGCGGCAGAGGGGCGCCAGCAGTGGGCGAGCAGCGGCAACTGCGGCCTCCGCGCCTGCAACCACAATCCATAGGCGGCCCTCTTCGGCCACGTTGGGGCGGCCGAAGACGGGCGCGGCGACGAAGAGCTGACCGCGGCGCGCGTGCTCGGCGGTCAACCGCTCGGAAAGAGCCACGCTGATGGTGGAGAGCGAAATGTGGAGCGCGCCTGGGCGCAGGGCATCGAGGACACCCTTGGAGGGTTCGCCCGCGCTTCCGAAAAGGACCTCCTGGTTGGCTGCGTCGTCAAAGAGCATGCTGAGAACCGCATCGGCGTTCTGCGCGGCCTGGGCCGCAGTGGCGGCAAGTGCGGCTCCCGCGGCGACAAGGGGCTGGGCGCGCTCAGGGTTGCGGTTCCACACTGTAAGCTCGTGCCCCGCCTGCAGCATCCGATGCGCCATCGGCGAGCCCATCTTGCCCAGTCCAAGAAACGCGATATTCATGAGTCAGCTCCTCGTTGACTAATCTACTTTGCTGGCCGAATCTTTCCAACCCCAACCGGCCCAGCCGCTACACTAGATTCGCCATGCTGCGAACCGCTACAGCAACCCGGTATGTGCTTCCGCTGCGCGAAGGCGGCTCTCTGCCGGCGATTGTGGAGGCGGACGACCTGGGAATCTATGTGACCAAGTTTCGCGGAGCCGGTCAGGGTGCGCTGGCGCTGGTGGCCGAACTTGTAGCGGGAGAGATTGGCCGGGCGCTGGGTCTGCGCGTGCCGGAGTTGATTTTCATCGAGATCGACGAGGCCCTGGGGCGCAACGAGCCGGACTACGAGATACGGCAACTGCTGAAGGCCAGCACGGGACTGAATCTGGCGCTCGATTATCTGCCTGGATCAACCATGTTCGACCCGGCGGCGCGGGATGCGGTAAGCGCTGAAGAAGCTTCGCTGACGGTGTGGTTCGATGCCTTCACGCAAAATGTGGACCGCACGCCGCGCAATGCGAACCTTTTGATGTGGCATCGCAAGCTTTACCTGATCGATCATGGAGCGGCGCTCTATTTTCACCACAACTGGGAGACCATGCAGGAGAAGGCCGAGTCACCGTTTGCCGAGATTCACAAGCATGTGCTGCTGCCATGGGCCTCGCGGATCGAGGCGGCGGGAGCGGTTGCACGAGAAAGACTGACGCGGGAAGTCTTTGCCCGCATTCTCGAGGAGGTGCCGGATGCGTGGCTGGAAACTGCGACCGATGAAGCGACGGCAGAGGAGAAGCGATCGGCCTATTTGGACTTTTTCCTGAAGCGGCTTAAGGCCGCGAAGATATTTGAAGAGGAGGCGATACGCGCACATGCCCGCCTCGTTTGATTACACGGTGATTCGTGTTGTACCGCGCGTGGAGCGGCAGGAGTTCATCAACGCGGGCGTGGTCGTGTTTTGCCTGGAGAAGCGCTACCTTGCAGGGCGCGTGCACCTCGACGAACAGCGGTTAAAGGCGCTGTGGCCGGAGGTTGATACGGAAGTTGTCCGCGCACACCTGGATGCGATCCCACTGATTTGTGCCGGAGATGACGGTGCGGGGCCAATTGCAAAACTGTCGCAGCGGGAGCGGTTTCACTGGCTCAGTTCTCCGCGCAGCACCATCATCCAGCCGTCGCCGGTGCACACGGGCGTATGCGACAACACGGGCGATCTGCTTGACCGGCTGGCGAATCAGTTTTTGTTGGTTTGAGCTGCGCTGCAGTGACCAGTCGCAAGAGGCACAGGATTCGCAGCCAAGAAATGCGCGCGCCGTCTCACGAGGCTGTCTGATTTCTAATTCGGCTGACGCTCCCTACTGCGGCTCGACCAGGTGGTGGGCGATGGCGAACAAGGCCAGTTCCAGGCGGGTGGAGACGCCGGTCTTGTCGAAGATATTGGAGAGGTGGCGCTTGACGGTTTCTTCGCTGAGCGAGAACTGCTTGGCGATATCGCGGTTGGAGCAGCCTTCCACGATGCAGCCCACCACTTCCAGCTCGCGGGGCGTGAGGCCGTAGGTTTTACGCTGCGGCACCACCGCCTGCTGCATCAGGTCGTGGAGGGCGCTGACCAGATTGACTACGCGCTTGCCGCCGATCCAGTAATCCCCGCTGAAGACGGTGCGAATGGAGGTTTGAAGGTGGCTGGCCAGGGCATCCTTGAGAACGATTCCGCGTGCGCCAATGTGCAACGCCTCAATGATCTGCTGCGTGGTGATGGTAGATGTAAGCAGGAGGATCTTGACCGTAGGCGTGCCGTTCATGATGGCGCGCATGGCCTCCAGGCCGGGCAGACGCGGCATCTGCAGATCGAGGAGAAGGATGTCGGGCTCGAGCTCGAGGGTCTGGGTGATGGCCTCGTCGCCGTCGGTCGCTTCACCCACCACATCAAAGCCGTCCTTTTCGGAGAGCATGTTGCGCACACCGATGCGGACTACAGGATGATCGTCGGCCAGTACAATTCGGATGGGCTTTTCCACGGAAACGGCAAACCTCCGGAGCCTTGTGCTGCTCAGGCTTTGATTTCAGCATCCAGCATACGCTGCAGGTTGTTCGCAGCGGCGCGCAAATCGGCCAGGATAACCTGACTGTTATCCGATTGGTTAACGTTTGAGGTCTCAAGCGCCCCGGATTCAATCAATTCGCCCAGCCGCGCCACCTGAACGGCGCCGGCCATGGAGCCGCCACCCTTGATGGCGTGGCCGAGACGGCGGGTCTCAACCCAGTCGCCTGCGGAGACGGCGGCCTCGATTGCATTGGTGCGGCGGCGCAGGTCGGTCACGATGGCTTCGTAGATCTGGCGGACCGCGGCATCAGGCATCATTTCGCGAAGCTGGGCCAGGGTTTCGGGATTGATGACGGTCTCACTGGGATCGAGACCGGCGGGGACGGCGGGAGGATGCAACTGAGCTTCCTGTTCTTCAATCAGCCGGGTGAGGTCTTCCGGGGGGAAAGGCTTGGAGAGGAATCCGTCCGTAGCGTCGAGGACTTCCTTAGGAGGATCGCTGGCGCTGATGGCGTAGAGGCGCGCCTTGCTGTGGGCGCGCAACTGCTCAATCAACTGGATTCCCTTCAGGCCGGGCAACTGGGCATCCATCAGGATGATGGCGGGAACACACTTCTCACCAGTCAGCATCTCCACGGCGGCGGGGCCGTCGGCCGCGGTATGGACGGGGTAGCCGCTCATGGTGAGCATGGTCGCCATCACCTCCCGGCTTACCATGTCGTCATCGATGAGCAGCACCGGGGGCAGATCATTCTGGGTGATGAAGTCGAGCATAGCTACAGTTTGCCACTGTCGAGCAGAAGGCAAGCAGAAAACGGGCAATAGGAACCCAATGAGTGATGGGGCAAACCCGAATCGGCACGGCGTGGAGCGGCTTTCAATTGCCGACGACGAGCACCTGGAAACTGCCACAGACGGGGTTGGTCTCAACGGCCCCTGGGCTCCCGGTTTCAACAAGATTGACTCCGAGGAGGCTGGTGATGCGGTAGACCTGCCCGGGTTGCCGGCGGGTCAATACTGCTCCGGCGAGGGGAATGTTCGCGGGGCGCGGGAACCATTTTCGCATCGCCGGGGTCAAAGGAAGTAGCATTCCTGGCTTTGTATACAAGGAGGTTCTGTGCGCCGGATCTTGGGTGCTCCTTCGCTTGTTCCGCTTCTGTTGGTTGCCTTCACGCTCGATCTGGCCGCACAGTCTGCGGCGGGAAATCCTGCCAAAAGGAACAATTCGACCCCGGCCGCCGGGGCTGCGACGACGGGCAGCGCCGCTGCAATCAGCGCCGCGGCCACAAAGGACCTGCCGGTGCGCAAGGTGGTGCTCTACAAGAACGGCGTGGGCTACTTTGAGCACGCCGGGACGGTGAGCGGGAACCAGCGCGTGACCATCGACTTTACTTCGCCGCAGTTGAACGATGTGCTGCAGTCGCTGACCGTGCTGGACGAGGGCGGCGGGCGGATTGGCGGGGTGAATTACAACTCGACGACGCCGCTGGCCGAGCAACTGAAGACGTTGTCGCTGGGCATGAGCGACGACCCGACTTCGACGGAGCTGTTTCAGGCGCTGCGCGGGCAGCGGGTCGAGGTGACGGGTGGGCCGGGCGGCACGATCACCGGAAGGTTGATGGCCATCGAGTCGCGGACTGAAAAGACGGGCACGGGCGAAGACACGGTGGACAAGTTCTACCTGACGCTGGTGGCGGGATCGGGGGCCGTGCGGGTGATTGAGCTGACGCCGGCGTTGAGCGTGCGGCCGCTGGATGGAAATCTGCAAGGGCAGCTTGACCGCTATCTGGAGCTGCTGAGCACGACACACTCGACGGGGCTGCGGCACTTGACGCTCGATGCGCTAGGGCAGGGACAGCGCGAGTTACGGGTGAGTTATATCAGCGAGGTCCCGGTGTGGAAGTCGACTTACCGGCTTGTGTTTCCGCGCGAGGCGAACGGGAAGGCTACCATGCAGGGCTGGGCGGTGGTGGATAACACGGTGGGCGCGGACTGGGACAACGTGCAGCTTTCCCTGGTGGCAGGGGCTCCGCAGAGCTTCATCCAGCCGCTGAGCCAGCCGTTGTATACGCGGCGGCCGGAGATACCGATTGCCACGCTGGTGGAGACCACGCCGCAGACGCATGAGGCGGCGGAGATGAATGCACCAGCAGCAGCTGAGGCTCCACCCCCGATGGCAGTGACCAAGTCACAGGCGCAGATGGCATTGCATGGGCGAGCTCCTTCGTTTGGGGTCGCCGGGATGGAAGGCACGGGGAGCGGTTCTGGTGGTGGAATTGGCGCTGGAAACGGGAACGGTTACGGACCTGGCTCGGGCGGCGGCATGGGCGGGGGGCTTTACCATGTCGGCGGCGGAGTCGAACGCGCCAGTGATGCTTTTCAGGAGGGCGACGTTTCCACCAATGCATTCGACGATTTCTTTGAGTACGCGCTGGCCGCACCGGTGACGATCCACAAGAACGAGTCGGCGATGGTGCCGATCCTGCAGCAGGATTTTCCGGCCGAGCATGTGACTTTGTGGAGCGAAAGCGCACCGACGCCGCTGCGGGCGGTGTGGCTGGAGAACACCTCGAAGCTAACGCTGGACTCGGGGAGTTTCTCCATCTTCGAGAGCGGGGAGTTTGCTGGCGAGGGACTGCTGGATCCGATTCATCCGGGCGAGAAGCGGCTGCTGAGTTATGCGACCGACCAGGCGGTGCGGGTGAAGGTGACGGACCGCGACGGGAAGCGGACGCTCCATCACGTGTCGATCAAAAAAGGCGTGATTGTGGAAACGCATATGAATGTTGCCAGCGAGACTTACTCGGCGACGAACTCCGCGGATGTGGACCGCGTGGTGCTGATTGAGCACGCGCGGAGAAACAACGGCTGGACGCTGGACGATGGTGTGAAGGCGGACGAGACTGCGCCGAATCTGTACCGTTTCAAGGTGCCGGTGGCGGCGCACTCGACGGCCAAGCTGGAGGTGCGGGAACGCGGTCCGGAGTACACGAGAGTCACGCTGAATGCGAACCAGGATCAGACCGGCTATTTGCTCGACCTGGTCAAGCGGGCTCCGGATGCGCTGGACAGGCTGAAGCCGGTCATTGATGCGCAGACGGCACTGGCGGAGCTGGATCGGCGCATCGAGGAGTCGAAGAAGACGGAAGAGACCGCGGCGGCGGATGAGGCGCGCGACCGCGAGAACCTGACAGCGCTGAAAGGCAACGATGCAGCCAAGCGGTTTGTAGACGAGTTGAACCGGGCCGAGGACCAGTTGCAGGCGACGCGCAAGCAGACGGCGGACCTGGAGCAACAGAAACAGGCGGCGGTTGGGAAACTGAACGATCTGATTGCGGGAATTAGCTTCGACTGGAGCGTGACCGAGCATTGAGGACGAGCGAGTTGGCAAGTTAGCTGGAACGGCGGGGGTACGGAGGGTTGTGGATTCCCACCCTTGCGGCAGGAAGAAGCCGCAAGGATGGGGCAAGGTCCTCATTGGTCTGCGACCTCCCAGGTCTCAGAATCGAGACCTGGGGCACCCGTCTATCCCACCCAGCGGATTTTCGGCTAGCACTTGTTCGTCATGGCGAACTGGATCACGCGGGCCGTGGACTCCTCGTCTTCCTGGGAAGAGATCATCAGGTCGTAGAGGTGGGGATTGAGCCAGTACTTGCTGTAGTACTCCTGCAGGTACTTGGCGCGCTCGGCATCGACGGAGCGGATGCGCTGCTCGATGTCGGTGCCCTTGGGCAGGCGCTCGCGCAGCCGCAGGATGCGCTCCTTGTGCGGGGCGTAGACGAAGACATGGTAGGCATCGGGCTTGTGCTGGAGAACGCACTGCGATGCGCGTCCGACAATGACACAGTTGCCCTCGGCGTGTGCCTGCTCGATGATCTTCTGCGAGATCTTCACCATCTCCTCGGCATCGAAGACGGCGTTGTCGCGGAGCTCGAGACCGGCGGCCAGGGCGGCAGAGCGCATGGCCTGCTGGTTGATGCGGCGCAGCCACGAGTCGACATGCTCGTCGTAGCGCTGCACCACATTCGCATCCACGTGGGCCGCGTAGGCAATGGCGTCGATGATGTCCTTGTCGAGCAGCTTCCAGCCCAAATTCCGGGCGATCATTTGTGCAATGCGGCCTCCACCGCTTCCGAACTCCCGATTGACGGTAAGTATTCGATATTTCATGATTGCCTCCCCTTAAGTGATTCCGGGTGAGCCGTTCAAGATGCGGAGAGTATTGCACAGCGCGCGGTTCAAGCCCGGAGTCCGGGACTGCGAATTATAGCGCTCGAAGGAACGGGATTCGGTGATCGCCGTCCCATCCGGTAAAGAAAAACCCGCGCGAAGGCCGCGCGGGTTTCTTGCGAGAGAGGCAAAAGGCTCTAGTAGAGGATCTTCAAGCCGAATTGCACGATGCGCGGCTCGAAGGTGCCGGTGACGGTGCCGCCGGTGGTGGGGTTGTTGATGCTGGCTGCGGTGGAGAGCGTACCGCCCAGACCGCTGGCCGGCAGGTAGAGATTGGTGTGGTTGAAGATGTTGTAGAGCTCGGCGCGGAACTCGATCTTCAGGCCCTCCATGGGGGTGCTGAAGCGCTTGTTCATGTCGAAGTCCGTCTCGAAGAAGTTGGGCGTCCGGCCAGGATTGCGGGGCGCGTTGCCGAAGGGGCTGAGCAGGTTGCTGTTGGCGTCCTTGGTTGCAGGCAGCGTGAAGGCGGCGTAGTTGACGTACTGAATACTTCCGTTGGAGACGTTCAGGTCCTTCAGGCAGGAGTGGCCGGAGTGGCAGAGCACGAAATCTGCGCCGGGAACGCGGTTGGGACGGTACTCATTGGCGCCGCGGTAGGTGGCGGAGATCTGCGGGGAGACCACGTTGGCCGAGTTTGGGGTATAGGTGATGTTGAAGGGAGTGCCGCCCTCGGCAGTGTTGACGGCGCTGATCTGCCAGCCGCCGACGATGGCATCGAGGACCGGATTGGCGCTGGGTAGATATTCCCGTCCCCTGCCCAGGGGAAGCTCGTAAACCAGGCTGGTGACGTTAGCCACGGGTAGGTTGTAGTCCGATTGGGCGTAGTCGGCGTTGAGGTTGTTGGCGTCCTGCGGCGAGGGCGTATTGCCTTCCAGCGAGGCCGAGGCGTTGTCGAGCGAGTGCTCCCAGCTGAAGGAGTTGAGCAGAGTCAGTCCTTCGACAAAGCGCTGCTCGTAGCGCACCTGCAAGGCGTTGTAGTGGGAGTAGAACTCATTCAGAGCCTGGGTAATGTCGCCGTAGTCGAAGGTGGTTCCGACCAGCCCGCCCCAGGTGGGATAGGGACGCACAAATCCGGCTCCCAGAGCGGAGTTGGTGGGGTTGGCGATGCCCAGCGAGGGATTGCCCTGGTTGGCGTTGTCGAAGCCCTGCAGCTTGAGGCCGTGGTTGCCGATGTAGGCGAAGTCCAGCAGCGTGTTCTTGGCCAGGGACTTCTGCACGCTGATGAAATAGCTCTCGACGTAGCTGTCCTTGGTGTCCTTGGGGATGTAGGTGATGTTGTCGGTGCCCGGGGTGAAGTTGGTTGCAAGCCCGACGGGATAGCCCTGATCGAGGGTCCTGTAGCCTGTTGCCGTGGCCGTGCCAGGCTGGGTTACGGAGACAAACAGCGCGTTGGGCGCGTTGATGGGCAGAATGTCTCCGGAGCCGGCGCGTGTGTAGTGAACATAGCTGGTGCCGAAGCCGCCACGCAGAGCGATGGAGGGCGTAACGGCCCAGGCAAAGCCGACGCGCGGCGCATAATCACCCAGAGAGGGATTGACGAGGGTCTTGCCGTAGACGCCGCTGCCGTTATAGGACGAGATGAAGGTTGAGGCTGTGTAGCCGGGGGTCAGCGTCAGCAGGGAGACGGTGGCTGGGTCGAAGTTGGAGAGGTTGTTGTTGGCCTCGGAATAGGGCGACCCGTACTCCCAGCGCAGGCCGAGATTCAGCGTAAGGGTGGGGCTGACCTTCCAGTCGTCCTGGGCGTAGACGCTATCCAGAGATTGCAGCAGGTGAGCGCGGAAGTAGGTGGCCAGCGCGTAGTTGTTGGTGGTTCCGAAGATGAGGTCGGCCCAGTAGGTGTCGGCCGCGGCAGTGGGGTTGTTGCAGGCCGCTCCGGCAGTGGCCGGGCAGGCGCTGTAACCCTTGCCGTAAGTGAACGAGCCGTAGAGGGGGTTGGAGTCCTGCACCTGCATCCAGATGTGCTCGTACTCGTAGCCGAATTTGAGCGAGTGCTTGCCCTTGACCCAGGCGAAGTTGACCTTGGGATCGAGCAGCGAGGGGTATTGCCACTGGGGATTGGTGCTCTGGCGGCCGAAAGCGGTGAATCCGCCGGAGACGCTGGTGGAGGGCAGGCCTCCGGCCACGACCGGGTTGGTGGGCAGGCCGGGGATGGTGATGGCATCGTCGCCGATGGAGAGCGTGAACTTGCCGGCCCTGGTTGCCGAGAGGCCGAGACGTGCATCGAGAACCTTGTTTGCGCCGATCAGGCGGGTATATCCCAGCGCAACCTGCTGGTCGAGGATCTTGATGCGGCCGTTGGTCTGCCCGTCGAGCGGCAGGGGCAGGGTGGGGAAGTTGATGCCCGTTTCCTTGCGGTCGCTGACCTTGAGGAACCAGGAGCTCTTGTCGCTCTGCTGGAAGTCGAAGCGCAGGTCGCCCTTGTCGGCATTGTCGGTGAAAGGAGCGTTGGTTGCGCAGTCATTGGTGTCGACGCCGGTGGTCGTGTTGATGCCGGGTGTGCCGGGCTGGATCTGGCAGTATGAGGGCAGATCGTTGAAAAAGCCGAGAATCTGCTTGGCGATGGGGCTGGCGTCGGGCGAGTTGAGAATGGACGTGCCCGCCTTGTAATAGGTGCCCGGCTTGTATGGATCCTGTACGTCCACGGCGAGAATGCCGTTGATCTCATTCTGCGTGGGCACGGTGAGCACCACGGTGGGAGTCAGAGTCTGCCGGAAGCCTTCGTAATCGACAAACCAGAAGAGCTTGTTCCTGATGATGGGACCGTTGAAGTTGGCTCCGAATTGGTTGCGGTTGAAGCCCGGCTTGGGAAACGTATGGGTACCGCTGATGGCGTGGATGTAGCCATAGGCGTTGAGGTCGGTATTGCGGATGAACTCATAGAGCGTGGAATGGAAGCTGTTGGTACCGCTGCGGCTGGCCACATTGATGGTGGCGCCGGAGGAGCGGCCGTACTCGGCGCTCTCGTTGTTGGTCACAACCTGGAACTGGGAGATGGAGTCCCGCGGGGGCTGGATGATCTGGTTGTCGAAGCCCTGGTTGCTCTCGCCGTAAGCGTTGTTGTCCATGCCGTCGAGCAGGTAGTTGTTGAACATGCTGCGCTGGCCGTTCACATTGTAGGAGCCGGCGCGAACCAGGCTGGTGACGGCGGTGGTGGTTGCTGCGGTTGGCGCCTGGCGGGAACCGGTCACGAGCGCCAGCAGGTCAGAGTAGTTGCGGCTGACCAGGGGCAGCGATTCGGTCTGGTATTCGGAGACGTTTTCTCCGCGCTCGCTGGTTTCCGTTTCAATCTGCAGGGCCACGTCGCTGACTTCGACGGTAGTGGCATCTGCTTGTCCCACCTTGAGGGTGAGGTCGATGTGCTGACGGCCGGCCACTGAAATTGTGATGTTTTTGGCCTCCGCCGGCGCAAATCCGGCTGCGGAGGCTTCAATGTCGTACATTCCGACACGGAGCGAGGGAACCTCGTAATCTCCAGAGGCGTTGGCGGTGACTTTGACGACAATTCCGGTGTTGACGTTGGTTACGGTGACGACAGCGTTTCCAACTGCCGCGCCGGTGGCGTCATGGATGGAGCCGATGAGGCTGCCGTCCTCGTACTGCGCTCTTGCGCTTGTGCCACAGATTGCGATCAAGAGGCCTGCCAAAAGGAGAATCCTGCGAACTGTCTGTATGGTGCTCATGCGTGAGAGGGTACAGAGCAAGTTTGACTGCAGGGTGAACCAGACGTGAACGGAACATGAATCGGGACGAGCGGCGAAGGAAGGGATGGCGGCTTGTTTGCGGGCGTAATCTCCCGGGGTCTGACCTTCAACAGAAGAGCGGAAAGCCAATCCCTGGCGCAACACTGGACAAATATGTGGCTTACACTGTAAGCGTGCATACTTGCGGGGGCCGGGCGGTGCGCACGCAACGGTGTTTTGAGGAGGGAAAAGACGCTATGAAGAAGATCGGCATTCTGTTCGGAATGGAGAACAGCTTTCCCGGCGCACTGGTGGAGCACATCAATGCGCGCAATCTCGAAGGCATTGAGGCGGAGTTTGTGGAGACGGGGGCGGTGTATTTGCACAAGGAGCCGCGCTACGCGGTGATTGTGGACCGCATCTCGCACGACATTCCGTTCTATCGCGCTTTTCTCAAACACGCGGCGCTGAACGGGACGGTGATTATCAACAACCCGTTCTGGTGGTCGGCGGACGACAAGTTTTTCAACTACTCGCTGGCCCAGAAGCTGGGCGTGGCTGTGCCCAGGACGGTGATTCTGCCCCACAAAGTGCACCCGGAGGGGACGACGGACCGGTCGATGCGAAACCTGGAATATCCGCTGGATTGGGACGGGATGTTCGCTTACATAGGGGAACATGGTTTCCTGAAGCCGGTGGACGGCGGCGGCTGGCGCGATGTGCACCACATCCACAACCGGGTGGAGTTCTTCAAGGCCTACGACCAGTCGCGCGACTTGTGCATGATGTATCAGAAGGCGGTGGAGTTCACGGAATACTTCCGCTGCTACGTGGTGGGGCAGAAGAAGGTCCACATCATGCCCTACGACCCGCGCAAACCGCACACTGAAAGGTATGTGCAGAACGGCCTCGAGTACGACAAGAAGCTGCTGAAGAGGGTGGAGCAGGATGCGCTGAAGCTTTGCCAGGCGCTGGGCTACGACTTGAATACAGTCGAGTTTGCCGTGGAGAACGGGATTCCCTACGCCATCGACTTCATGAATCCGGCGCCGGATGCGGATTTGCACTCGGTGGGACAGGCGAACTTCGACTGGATTGTGAGGGAAGTGGCGGATCTGGCGATTGCGAAGGTCAAGACGGCGCCGCGCGTGCCGGAGTTGCGTTGGGCGGCGTTTCTGGGCGCGGAACCGGAACCAGCGAAAGCTAAGAGGAAGCCGGCGGCGAAGAAGAAGGCGGCCAAGGTGAGCGAGACGGTTGAAGCCTGAGGCATGCGAGGTCTCAGAATCGAGACCTGGGGCGCCGGCCGGCGGGTTTGACTCTTTGCTATCCCACCCTTGCGCCAGAGGAAAGGCGCAAGGACGGCGCACGGAGCGAGCCGGCTGGGATTGCGCTGCGACCAGAAGCTGAATTGGTTTGATCTTGGCGTCTGGTACGCTTGTGCATGGCATCGGCCGCGCCAGCCCGGGTGATCTTGCTGCTGGTCAAACTGGGCTTCCTGGGGATGGGCCTCCTGTTCCTTGCCGGTGCTCTGATCTCCGCGTATTTCACCCGGCAGTTCCTGCGCACGAGCGTGACTGCGCAAGGCAGGGTTGTGGCGCTGAAGCCAGTGCACGGCGGGGGGCACAACTCTCTGACTTATGCTCCCGTTTTCCGCTTCGATGTGCCGGGTACGCACTTTGCCACCGTGGTTTCCAATACCTCTTCCAGCCCTCCGGCGTTCAAGCCGGGCGAGGCTGTGACGGTGCGCTATCAGCAAGGCCATCCGGAGAAGGCGGTCATCGACTCCTTCGAGCAGTTGTGGCTTGGGGATCTGGTCTTTGGAGTTGTTGGCGCAATGTCAACCGGCGTGGGCGTCTTGATTCTGGTGGCGACGCGAAAACGAAGGCGGCCCGATGTGGCGGCAGCGAATGGAGGGTCGGGGATCACGCGGTTCTAAGTGCGACTCCAAGCCTTACGACTGCTCCGGGATGCTCATGCCGTCTTACGGAACGTCAGATTGTACCGGTACGGCCCCGTTATCGGGTGATGTCCGGCTTTCAGCGACAGCACTCCGTGAAAGCGCATCCGCGATGGCCCGCCCCAGACAATCACATCGCCGTGCTCAAGCAGGATGCGCTTGGTCTTGTCGATGCGCTGAAGACCTCCGAGCAGGAACACACACTCAAGGCCGAGCGAGATGGAAACGATGGGCTGGCTCATGTCGCACTCATGCCGATCCTGATGAAGCCCCAGCTTCGTTCCTGCCTGGTAGCGGTTGATGTGACAGGAGTCAGGCCGGAACAGCGGAAATCCCGAACGGACCGCACAGCGAATCGCAAAATCCGAGAGCGGGTGTGGAATTGGCGGCCACGTCCGCCTCACTGCGGGATTCTGAGGATCCCACCGCCGACGAAAGGCCTCAGGCGTGCCGCAGTCCGACACCATGACGCCCATTGGCAATCCACTTGGCGTGGTCGCATGGTGGAGCGGCGCATCGGCAAGGATGCCTTCGATGGCAGAGAAAAACTCAGCATCCTGCTCGAGCGCCAGCCCGCGCATCAACACAGCGCCTGGGTAGATGTCCTCATGAGTCGGTTCTGCCGCGAGTTGGGAGAAGAGATTCATCGGCTGCTCATGATCTTACCGAAAAAGGCGAACAGAAAGCGAATAAAGTTTAACGCCTCCTTTCCATGGGACTTTGGAATCTTGACGATATGTATCCTATGGGATACGATCTTTCTATGGGATACGATCTTTCCTTGAGTGACCGAGATTCGCCGTACCCTCGAGTTTTCGGAATGGCTGGGAGCCCTGCGCGATGGGCATGCAAAACGAGCGATCGCGGCTCGTATCGATCGTCTCGCACTCGGCAATCCAGGGGACGTAAGGCCCGTCGGTCAAGGTGTGAGTGAGTTGCGAATTCACTATGGGCCGGGATATCGCGTCTACTTCGTGCACCGCGGGCAGGTATTGATTGTGCTGCTGTGCGGCGGCGATAAAAGCAGTCAGGATGCAGATATTGCGAAAGCCCAGGCATTGGCCCGGGAACTGGAGGGATAACAAATGACGCTGAAGACTCTCCCCTATGATTCTGCCGAATATCTCGAGGACGACCAGGCAATCGCGGAGTATCTCGAAGAGGCTATGAAAATCGCCATGGAAGACTCCGATCCTTCGTTTCTTGCCCAGGCGCTTGGCACCGTGGCGCGAGCGCGCGGCATGTCGCAGATCGCAAAAGACGCCGGTCTCTCCCGCGAAAGCCTCTACAAGGCCCTTGGGGCGGAAGGCAATCCGGAGTTTGGAACCGTTCTGAAAGTGCTGCAGGCGCTGGGACTGAGGCTTTCTATCAAATCGCAGGGCGAGGCGGCCTGAAAGGCTCTGCGTGGTCTTGTTTCTCTCCTCAGGAGGGTCCTGACGGCGGAGCAGCAAGTTGATCGACCGAGAGAGGGTCATAGCCGAGCAGCATGCTGCTATTCGGCAACCCAAACTCCTTCACTCTTCCTGAACACGAATAGACCTCCAGCGAGCTGATTCGCCCATCGAGTTCGAACAGCACGACGCCAAATAGATCGCTGTCCATCTGAGCAAGCCAGTCATTCACAATCTGCTCTCCCTTGCGGGAGGCCGGGTTGCCTTTCATTGCGAAGTAGACTGTGCGGCAATCGCAATTACATCGAGAGACGATCATCAGGCCGTCGACCTGGTCAGCCAGATGGGCAACGGCCGGATCTCCGTGCTTCAAGAGCTATGGAATCAAATCAGCTTCTTGAGAGCTGACTCTCCGGCTCAATGGTTCCAGTCCCTTTTGGGCTTTCTCGATGGAAGAAGTCTATTGCACCCGCTACAATGACGCAAAGCTTCCCCAAGGAGTCCCCATGCGGCCATCGTTCTCTCTCGGCATTGAAGAGGAGTACCAGACGATTGATCCGGTGACGCGGGATCTGCGCTCGCACATCCAGACGGAGATGCTGGCGATCGGCAAGCTGCGGCTGCAGGAGCGGGTGAAGGCGGAGATGCACACCTCGGTGGTCGAGGTGGGTACGCGCGTCTGCCGCAATATCGACGAGGCGCGCGAGGACATCTACGAGCTGCGCCGCGAGATGATCAAGCTGGCCGCGGAACACGGGCTGCAACTGGTTGCGGGGGCCACGCACCCCTTCGCCGACTGGCGCACGCAGGAGATTTATCCGGACCCGCGCTACCACCAGGTGGTGAAGGATCTGCAACTGGTGGCGCGCGCCAACCTGATCTTCGGACTGCATGTGCACGTGGGCATCGAGGACCGCGAGGCGGCCATCCGCATCATGAATTCGATGCGCTACTTTCTGCCGCACATCATGGCGCTGGCCACCAACTCGCCCTTCTGGCTGGGGTTGAACACCGGCTACAAGGGCTACCGCGCCAAGGTCTTCGAGAACTTTCCACGGACCGGCATTCCCGACGCATTCGCCAGCTATTCGGAGTTTGAAAACTACGTCAGCCTGCTGGTGCGCACCAACTGCATCGATAACGGCAAGAAGATCTGGTGGGACATCCGGCCGCATCCCTTTTTCGACACGGTCGAGGTACGCGCCTGCGACATTCCCCTGCGCGCCGAGGAGACGGTGGCCATCGCCGCGCTGATCCAGGCCACGGCGGTCTATCTCTACAAGCTGCACGAGGCCAATCAGGACTTCCGCCAGTACGCGCGCCCGCTGCTGATGGAAAACAAATTCCGCGCGGTTCGCTACGGGCTGGACGGAAAGCTGATCGACTTTGGCAAGCAGCAGGAAGTGCCGCTGCGCGACCTGATCGAGGAACTGCTCGCGCTGGTAGACCCCGTGGTGGATGAGCTGGGCAGCCGCGAAGCGATTGGCGGAATACGGAGCATCCTGAAGACAGGCACCGGCGCGGATCGCCAGCTCAAGGTCTTCGAGGAGTCCAACGGCGACATGAAAGCGGTGGTGGATTACATGGCGCGAGAGACCGCGGCGGGGCT
This sequence comes from uncultured Occallatibacter sp., assembly GCA_964445025.1. Lineage (GTDB taxonomy): Bacteria > Acidobacteriota > Terriglobia > Terriglobales > Acidobacteriaceae > Telmatobacter. Next base: position 33,926 of record CAYUJM010000030.1, read on the forward strand.
ATAGCAGCGTCCACGCGTCAATGCGTGGCATAGTCCTCGCGAAAGGGCGTGAACACATCGAGCACTTCGGAATCCTCGAGGGCGGAAGCCTGGTGCTCGACATTGCTGCCGACAACGATGCTGTCGCCGGCGTCCATTTCAATGGTCTTGCCTTCGCCCTCGAACAGGATGCATCCGCGCACAACGTAAATGAGTTGCGAATGCGGGTGCTTGTGCCGCGCGCCCTTCCAGCCCCGCTCCAACTGATGGCGAACCAGCATCAGGTTGGGGTCGTAGGCCAATACCTGGCGGCGCATTCCCGGCTCTGGCAAGGAAACGGGGGCGGCATGCAACGGTGCGTAGACCACTCCTTGTTCTGCCATTGTTCTCCTCTGCAACGAGCTTCTGCGATGCACCCAAGCGCTCGCGGGGGCGAGGATTTCAACGCCGGAAGAGCAGCGAAAATGGGTATGGAAACAGCTCCCAGCCGGCAAGAAACGGTGCTGACACGATGATAGCTGGGCAGCACAAGTTTCGGCACCAGGAATTGTGCCCCGCGAACCTTTCAAATTGTTTTTCCGCTCGATTTCCGCTACCTTCCCGGATTCCGTATCCTATTCCTGGAGGTCTGTTCCCCGCGCATGACCGAAGCCGCCGCACATTTGCTCTCTCTCGCTTACCCCGCCGAGTTCATCCCTGGCGCGCGTTCCGCCGTCCTCACTTGCCTGCGCATCGATCCAGCGGAGAAGGTCACGCTGATCACCGACCGCGTCACGGCGCCCATTGCGGCCGCGCTGGCCGCGCAGTTGGCTGAGCGCGGCTGCCCGTGGAACGCCTTCATCCTCGCAGACCTGGTCCCGCGCCCGCTGGTG
>CAYUJM010000031.1:0-32030 GCA_964445025.1 uncultured Occallatibacter sp.
TCGGGCGCGAGCGAATTCAACGACGTGATGGGCGCGGGGCTCTATCTGAAGAGCCGGGCGGATGTGGACGGAGCGCGCATCGGCTCGTGGGGCGGAAGCTACGGCGGCTATCTGACCGCCCTGGCATTGGCGCGAGCCTCGAATCTGTTCGCGGCCGGCGTGGATATGCACGGCGTCCACGACTGGAACCTGGAGCTGCCGACGTTCTCGCCCAACTACGACCCGCGCGAACACGCGGAGACAGCACGACTGGCCTTCGAGTCTTCGCCGATCTCGTCCGTGGCAACGTGGCGCTCGCCGGTGCTGCTCATCCACGGCGACGACGACCGTAACGTTCCCTTTGCCGAGACCGAATTGCTGGTGGATGCCCTGCGCCGGCAGAAGGTCGACTTCGAGGAGCTCATCTTCCCCGACGAGATTCACGACTTCCTGCTGAGGCGCGACTGGGTGCGGGCTTACGCGGCAAGCGCGGAGTTCCTGGGGCGGAAGCTCAACGGTCTACAACACTGATGGAAGAGCAGTCGGGTGCGGCAAGAAGCAAAAGCAGGTCCTTCGACTGCGGTCGCCGCAGCGACCCTCGCTCAGGATGACAGGTTTGTTGTGGCGCAATCTTCCTGTGCGCGGCCAAGAACGAGCCTAAACGTTGCCCCTGGCGCATCTGCTCGGCAAGATACTCGGCTGAACGCATGACCAGCGCCAGAACGGTCATGGTGGGGTTCTGCCATCCTCCACCCACAAAAGCCGCGCCATCCACCACGAACAGGTTCTTGATGTCGTGGCTCTGGTTCCACTTGTTCAGCACGCTGGCTTTGGGATCGTCGCCCATGCGGCAGGTACCCAGCTCGTGAATGCTGTACCCCGGCGGATTGGGATCGTAATTCTTCGCCAGGACCTCGAAGCCCGCTGCTTCGGCCAGCGCAACGCTTGTATCCACGGCATCGCGCGCCAGGTTGAACTCGTTGTCGGTGTATTTTGTCTTGATGCGAAGAGCGGGTCTGCGCCGGGAGGAACGCTCCGCCTGCGCGGCCGAGCCCCTGGCTACGAGGCCACCGCCAGTTCCGGCTGCGGGATCCGCACCGAGCCCTTGCGCGGCCCGCGCTTGCGCGCGCTCATCACCTTGATCCGCTCCAGCAACTCCTGCGCCGTGCAGTTTTTCTTCGCCAGCAGCGCGTCTGCCGCGTGGATTTCGCCCCCCATCCTTTGCGGATCGCCCAAAAGGATCATAGGAATATGCGGCGCAATCTGCTTCAGACGTTCCACCAGTTGGCTTCCATTCATTTGCGGCATGCCAAAGTCGGCCAGCACCAGGTCCACGGCGATCTCGGCAAAGACGCCGATCGCCTCCTGGCCACTCACGGCCGATACCACCCTGTATCCGTTGGTTGCCAGCATGAATTTGAGCACGGAAAGCTCTTGTTCGTTGTCGTCTACGCAGAGAATTACTTTCTTGGGTCGCATGTCCTGGGGTCCGCTCCTTGCTTTCGATTTCCAATTTCAATCCGTACGGCAACACTTTGCCCATGCCCGCTCGCGCGGCGGGTTGAGGGCGGAAATTGCCTGCTACGGCAACCGCTTACACAACTGCCATTTTCTGGTTGATCTTGCAGTCAGAATGTCACTGCACGGCGTGACACGAGCCCAGGGATGGGCAAGCAAGTTCGCACGATGCGGCATTCGACTTTCGATACACAGAAAGTCAGCTATTTGTTCGCGGTCAGTCTACTCATGAATCTGGGTTGAGACCGGCGTTTTGAGTCGGTTAAATTGCTTCAATGAAAGCCAAGAGTACCCGCGTCCGGGTCTGGTGGAAAGAGAGAACGGGAGGCGAAATTCAGCCTGAAAATGATCCTGTAACAAACGGAAATTTGCTAGAGCTAATCATTGCCGTAATTTGGCTTGAGGAATGTCTGTTGAAAGAATGTGCATCATGGCAGGAAAAGCCTCCCCTTTGCTACAAGAACGGTGCTGCCGCCAACCTGCACTTCGCTCACTTGCTCCGATTGAATGTGTGCAGAAAGATACAACTCGCTTTGGCGTCCCATTTCCACGCCTTGACGCAGATGAATGCGCTGACCTGATGGGACTGCACCACGATGAACCAGGTAGCTGATAGCGCATCCCGCGGCCGATCCGGTTGCCGGATCTTCTCCGCCGTTGAACTGCATGCGGGCTCGCCACGCGGGCGACTCGTCACCGGTTGGGCCGAGAATGTAGAACCATCGCGCGCCGAGGGGGCGCAGCCAATCCACAGACTCCTGCGGGCTCACCTTGAGGCGCGCCAGGGCCTGATGCGATTTCAGCGCCACAATCGCAAATGCCGTTCCCGTCGACACAATCTGCGGCGGCAGTGCAGGGTCCAGGTCTTCAGTGGCGAGGCCAATCAGCCGCGCAACATTCTGCGCGTCGAGTTCCTCGCCGAACTTCGGATCGGGCTGCGTCATCTCGCCGAATGGCCCATCCCCGGCGAAACGCACCGGCACAGGTCCGACATTCTCAGCCAGCGTGACCGTATCGTTCTGCACGGTATCAGGCGCGTCCCAGCGCAGCACGCTGGCCGTCCCCAGCGTTGGGTGGCCAGCGAAGTTCAGCTCTTCCTGGGTGGTGAAGATGCGTACCCGCACACCCTCGCTTAGCTCCACGTCCGGGGCCCGACGTTCCACAAACGTGGTCTCGCTCAGGTTGAACTCCCGCGCAATGGCCTGCATCTGCTCTGTGGTCAGGCCTGCCGTGTTCATCACCACGGCCAGCGGATTGCCAGCCAGCGCACGGTCCGTGAAAACATCCACAATGCGGTAGTCCAGTTCCACCCCTGTATTCATCGGCATAGGAGAATTATCAGGCCAGTCGCCTGTGCATCGCGCATCCTGGCATGTGGAATTCGAATAGCCTGGTCTTCGAGACGGCGATGGAACCCCGCGTTGCCGCGTTTCGTATTCCCTGGCAAGATGGAACAGCACTACAGTGCCGCCTGGGTTGAAGAACAGGTCGCGCAGACCATAGATGCATGGAAAGCCTGTGTTCTGCCTTTCGTTCCGCCGTCTGTGCGCTACACGCGGAGTGAGCAGCGGAAGCATGAGAAGGCCTATGATGCCGGCTTGCGCGCCGTCCAGCGCGAGGCCCGGCGGGCTCCGCGGAATGCGGCCGAGCGGTTGCAAGCGCGGCAGCGCATCGTTGCGCTCTTTCCGCGCTTTGCCTCCGTCGCGCTTGGCCTGCAAGAGGAAGAAGTGGACCTCATTACGACCCATTTCCTGCCTGTGGGCACCCAGCTTGCGCGGTGGGCGCGGGCTTTCGACGCAACTCTCAGCAACGCCGACACCATCCAGGCCTGCCGCAATGCGTGGTCCTGTTGCGGCCTGCAGGCTTTGCTCGGCCAACCTATGGAACTGACACCATCGATCCTGGCCTACAGCCTCCTTTACCCGTACAGCGATAACTTTCTCGACCATCCCGGCTTGTCTGGAGCCGACAAGCTCCATTTCAGCGAACGCTTCCGCCAGCGGCTGTGCGGCGAGCGGCTCGCTGCCGTCGACTCTCACGAAGCGTCCGTCTGGGCCCTGGTTCAGCTGATCGAAGATCAGTACCCGCGCCCGCGCTTTCCGCAAGTATTCGACTCGCTGCTCGCGATCCACCGCGCCCAGGAGCGGAGCATGGCGCAACTCAACAAGCGGCAACGCACGAGTGACAGGCAGGAAGGCTCATGCGAGGGCGCTCTCGATGACTCCGAGCTGTTGCGCATCAGTTGCGCCAAGGGCGGCACCTCGGTCCTCGCCGACGCGTGTCTAGCGCAACCCTGGCTCACCGCAGAGGAGATCCGATTCTCCTTCGACTGGGGAGTCCTGCTGCAGTTGGGAGACGACTTGCAGGACGTGCACGAGGATTTGCGCCGCGGTTCGGCTACGCTGTTCACGCGCGCAATCGCGCAAGGGAAGCCTCTTGACGGCCTTGTGCTTCAGCTTCTGAACTTCAGCCGGCAGATCGCAGACCGCATGGATCGGATGCCCAACGGCACGCCAACCTTGAAGAGCCTGCTGCGCATGAGTTGGCGCTCGCTCATCCTCATGGCCGTGGCCGATGTTCACTGCTTCTGTTCCCCGGCATTTTTGGCCGAGGTGGAACCCTGCTGTGCGTTCCGCTTCAGTTTTCTGCGCGCGCGCAACGGGGAGCACGCCGGACGGCAGGCTCTTTACGAAACACTCTTCGATGCATTCCTTGAGGCCGGGACGGAGCAGCGCGGCGGCCTTCCACTTCCCACTCGGCCTTGTTCTCCGCCCGATGTCTGCTCGGTCGCTGAATTGCCCGCTCTAAGCAATTCCTTTGCCTGAGAGGGATCGCCATCTGGCCTGAATACACACCCGAACCGACGCGAAGCACGATCTCCGAAGGTGAATGCTTCGTAGTTTCCTGCGCCAGATTCCGATATCTGCTGCTTGACAAGCTTTCTTTGAGACCATACTCTACGGATACCCGCTGGAGAGAAGCCTGATTTTGAGCTCCGGCTGGGAAAGGATTGAATGGCCCATCGCTTTACTCTCGTCTGCTGTCTGTGCCGCTGCTGTCAGGGCTGCGCTATGCAGGCGCGTTCGCTGGGCTAGATTCTGAAGGATAGAATCAGAACCCTGACGACCCACCTGCCACGAGCGCGGTGGGTTTTTTAGTTGCAGGGAATAGGGACTAGGGAATGGTTATCAGGAGACCGGGAACGGAGCGGTTGCTCCATCGAAATCGCGCAACGCTTCGAATGGATCAATGCCCTCTGTTCCCTGTTCCCTATTCCCTGCTTCACAAGCACCGGTGGCGAAGTGGCTAACGCGCAGGTCTGCAAAACCTGTATCCGCGGGTTCGAAACCCGCCCGGTGCTCCAAGTTTTTTAAAAGCGGCAGAAAGGGCCGCAGCCTTTTCCCCGAGGCTGCGGCCCTTCGATTTCCTCACTTGCCCTGCCTGAAGATCGTTGGCGGGATGTCCCCTCTCACAGCGCGATAAGCGGCCGAGGCAGCCGCGTTTTTGCGCGATCGAGAAAGAGCCTCATGCGCAGAGCTTCAGACCGTTGTATAGCCACCAGGCGCATCTGCCTGCGTATATGATCGCCATCCTCCAGCGCGGCCACCCGTGCCTCATCGTTCACGGCATCGCGCTCCAGCCGGGCAATCCTTTCTTCTACCGAGCGGCGGAAGCGGGGGCTGGTCTCAAAGCCATCATGGGCGGCACAATTGGTGATCATTGCGGGCTCCTCGGCGCCGGAATTCCTGGGGCCTGAAATATTTCTTCCGCAGGCCTCATGTTTTTCTTGCCTGTGCCGATGGTAGAGAAGAGCCGCTTCAGGCGCCAGATTACTGATGAAACATCCTTACGTAATTGAGTGTCCGAAAACTGGACAGTGGAGAAAAGTTCCAAGGCGCTCAGGATTGTCTGCCGTATGCGCAGCGGATCAGCGCCGCTTCGCGGACACCAGCAAGTTAGCGGGTTTGCAGCGGTATTAGCGATGCCTCAGTGGGCCAGGAAAGCCGTGGACGACCGATACAAACTTCAATTTTGCGGTGGCGTCGCGTAATACCCCTTGCGCACCTGCACCTTCATGCCTTCCCCGCACTCGACGGTGACGTGCCGGAAGGTGCCGTCCAGCTTGGTGTTGCTGGGTGTGTACGTGGCCACATACTGGGTGCGCAGCTCATCTTCAATCTGCTGGAAGGCATCTTCAAGCTTCTTGCCATTGTTGCCCACGTCGATGAGCCGCCCGCCGGTTTCCTCGGTCAGCTTCTTCATGGCCGAGTAGCCGCTATATCCGAATCCACCGTAGAAGCCCCGATCGGCAATCAGAATCGTGTAGCAGATCACGTTGGACTTCTGCGCCGCCGAAATTGCTTCCTGAATTTTGTGGACGCTGCCCTCGTCTTCCCCGTCGGTCAGCAGGATCATGGCCTTGCGGCCGGTCTCCTGGTTCATCTTTTCATTCGAGGCCAGGAACACGGCGTCGTAGAGCAACGTTCCCTTGGGCGCGCCAATGGTCGGGATCGTTCCGCCGCCGGCCCCAGGGATTCCGGCCGCTCCATTACCGCCCGCAGTATTGATCTCCGCCTTATTCATGGCGCGCGAAAGAAGGCGCGGGCTGTTCGTGTAATCCTGCAGCAGGTCGACATTCACATCGAACGAGAGCAGAAATGCTTCGTCCTGCTTTTGCAGTACATGCTCCAGGAACTGGCCGCCCACCTGCTGTTCCAGGGGCAGAACGCGGTATTGGCTGCCCGAGGTATCCAACAGGATGCCGAGCGTCAGGGGTTGGTGCGTCTCGGCGACAAAGGTCTTCAGCGTCTGCGGTGCCTTGTCTTCTGAGACCGTGCAGTCGTTCTTGGTCAGGTGGGGAACCAGGTTGCCCTGCTTATCCTTGACGGTGAAGAACATGTCCACCAGGTTCACTTGCAGTTTGAAAGTGGCAACGGACTGATCGTCTTCCTGAGGAGCCGGCGCAGTGCTCACCGGAGGCGCATCGGGCGAGGGCGCAAGCTGAGCCAACGCCGTTCCGGACAGACCCGGCAGGCCGAGAAGCAACGCGGCTGCTACCCATCGAATGCGCATTCTGGACATTTAGACGGAAACGGGACCTCGAAGAAAGCATACCTGAACTCCTTTGCGCTCGGTGGGCAACCTGCGCTGCTCTGGTGCGTCTGATACTCTGACGGGTGCAGCCCTGCCTTGCCAGATTCCGGGCAGGGCGGAGTGCTTTCCGAGACCGGAGACCGGTTCTAAACTGGTAACTGCCGGCTGTTCACTGCTTTGGGCAGGAAGTGGCATTTTGAGGAGGACGGAATACCTGTGAAGCTTCGTTTGACGGCAATGGCGCTGACGGCGCTTCTGTGTTTCAATCTGCATCTGAGCCCGGCCGCTATGGCTCAGCAGCAGGCCCCCGTACCCGATGCCCCGGCGCCGCAGGCTCCCAAGCCACTTTCCGATGTCAACGGGCCCATCACTCCCGGCCTGGGCGCCGGAAACGAGCCAGCCGCGTCCACTTCCTCCTCGGAAAATCCCGCTCCGTCGGCCGCGCCAGGCAGCCAGGCGCCGACTCCGCAGGGAAAGGACAACTTCCAAACCGCACCTCCGGAGTTCCTGAATGCCGCGGATACCGGAACGAGGATTGTTCTGAATACGACCTACGTCCAGGTCCCGGTCACCGTGAAGGACAACAAAGGAAAGCTCGTTGCCGGCCTCACCTGGCGCGATTTCAAGGTCTTTGAGAACGACACGCGCGAGCCGATCAGGGTCTTCAATGTGGACGCTTATCCGCTTTCCATCGCCTTTGTGATCGACCAAAGCCTGACCTCCGATGTGATGTCCAAGGTGAACGACTCGCTGGACGCGATCCAGGGCGCGCTTACTCCCTACGACGAGCTGGCGGTATTCTCCTACAGCAACGGTGCGCAAAACCGCTCCGGCGGCTTTACCGGCGCTCAAAGCGCGCGTGTTCCCTTTGTTTTCTCGATGACCAAGGCAGCCGGAACGGACGAACAGGTGCCGGTCAACAGCGGTCCACTGGCAGGATGCCCGATCCGCACCAATGGCAACTGCGCCGACCCCACCATACAGCCGGGGTTCTCGGCCGGAAGCGCCAACGGGGTGATCACCATCCCCAAGGAAATCCATACGCTCAACGATGCCATTCTGGCCGCGGCGAAGGAGCTTTCCTCGCGCCCCAAGGAGCGCCGCCGCATTATCTACGTCATCTCCGACGGCAAGGAATACGGCAGCAAGGCTACGGCCAAGGAGGTCATTCGCTTCCTCCAGACCAACGAAATCGCCGTCTACGGCACGCTGGTGGGCGATTCTGCCCGCTGGGGCGAGGGCTTCCTGAGCAAGGTCCATCTGCCCTTCACCATGTACGACAACATCCTGTACAAGTACATTGCCGCCACCGGCGGGCAGGCCGACTCCGAGCGCAACCTCAACGGGATTGAGAAGAGCTACCAGGAGATCGCCATGGAAGCGCGCAACCAGTACACGATTGTCTACGCGAGCCATGAGTCGATCTACGACAGCAAGTTCCGCAAGATCGATGTGCGCGTCGACCGGCCCGGCCTGGAAGTGACCGCCAAGAACGGTTATTACCCGTCGGCCCTGATGTCCCGCTAGACGTGAACTCATCGGGAGTTACGGCGGGCCTGGGCCTTATGGCAGCCGCCACCTGGGGCGGCTCGGACTTTGCGGGGGGCCTGGGCGCGCGGCGCGCTCCGGCGCTGCTGGTCGTGGCTTCAGGCCACATCGTCTCTCTGCTTGTGCTTCTGGCTATTTGCCTCGGAGCCCGCCTTACCCTTCCCGGCAGGCACGATCTGCTCTTCGCCGCTTTGGGCGGATTCGAAGGCTCGCTGGCGCTGGCCCTCTTCTATCGAGCGCTGGCGCTGGGCGCCATGGGACTCACCGCGGTCCTCACCGGTCTTCTGACCGCCCTGGTCCCGGTCCTCTTCTCGCTGGTTCACGATGGGCTGCCCAGCTTCCTCACCGCCGTGGGTCTGGCTTTGGGTTTGGCAGCAATCTGGCTCATTACACATTCACCCGCTGCAGGCGGTTCCGAGGAAAAACGAGCAACCGCAACTCCGGCCGCGCTCCTTTTGGGCGCTCTGGCGGGGCTTGGGTTTGGCACACAGTTGATTCTCTTCAAGTTTGCCAGCGGGGGCGAAATCCTGTGGGTGATGACTTCTGCCCGGGCCGCGGGGGTTGCGGCCATGCTCCTGGTGCTCCTGGCGATGCCGCCCACGCGCCCATGGCGTGGATTCTGGCTCTTTGGCATCCTGGCCGGCTGTCTGGACACCATCGGCAACCTTTTCTACATCCAGACCTCACGCTTCGGGCGGCTTGATGTGGCCGCCTTGGTCTGTTCGCTGTACCCGGCCGGCACCATCCTGCTGGCGGCGCTGGTTCTGCGCGAGCGGCCGACGCTGCGCCAACTGGCGGGCATGGCGCTGGCCCTCATTGCCGTGGCACTGCTCAGCGTTTAGTTTCCTGCCCAAATGCACAAAAGGCCCAAGCTATGCTCGGGCCTCGAGGAGGACGCCGGCAATGTTCAGGCCAGCGAGGCCTTTTTATCGAATTGCTTGCCGCACTCGGGGCAAAATCCCTTGTCCTCCGCTGTACCGGGATTCGGTGCACTGGCAGTGACGAGGGCAGAGCATGCCGGGCAGCGATAGGTTGCATTGCCCGCAGCCGGAGCTGGTGTGCCTGGGGTGACGGAAGTGGCCGTGGACTGCATGGAGGATGTGGGCCCCGGATCGGTAATCCCCTTGACTCCCTCCTTGAAGCCCTTGAGGCCTTCGCCCAACCCCTTGCCGAGCTCGGGCAGCCTTTTGGCGCCAAACAACAGGAATGCAACCACGGCAAGCACGATCAGGTGCCATGGCTGAAGTAGATCGCCCATTTTATCCTCCGCGCGCCAGGCCGGCCCGACGCGCTTGCTCAGCGTTTATTGTCGCACAAAGGCATATCTCTGCGCAGAATGGGTGTTGATCCAGGCGCGCGGGAGTCTATATGTCCGGTACGGTCCAACTGCACGTTTGGATGCTCGGAATCGAACTCCGGTCCGAAATCAGTTCACCTGCGCCGGTTTTCCCAGCCGCTCCGTAACCATGGCAAAAAAGGCGCGCAGGTCTTCTTCCTCGCCCACGGTGAGACGGCGATAGACCTTCATCAGCGGAAAAAGCCTCGATCCGCGCACGTCCACGGCCGGAACCGACACCACTCCGCCGGGATATACGGTCATCTCCCAGCTCCCCGCATAGCGCCGCCGCAGCACCTCGCCCAGGTAGCTGCCCCACAACCGCGACTCGAAGTCCACATCCAGTTCCGGGCTCTCGCTCACCAGCACCAGAATCTCGTCCAGGGCGTCGATTGATTCGGACGAGAAGTCCAGTTTTTGCTGGAACTCGCGCTTGCCCAGGTCCGTAGCTGCCCGGGCATAGCCTTCCATCATGGTTCCCAGATCGGGGTAAGTTGCCGACTCCAGATGTTTGCGCAGTTCGCCGTGGCTTGGCATCCGATCTCCAGAGTAAATCTTCCGGCTGCTGAAACTATGAAACAAAATAGAAGTTTGCGCCATCCATATAAGAGATTCTTGGCAGCCTCGGAGGTTTCCGTTGAAGACTGTGAAGTTGCTCATTCTTTCCGCATTTTTGATGATCGGCGCCGTAACCGCCCGCTCCGCAGGCCGCGAAATCTATCCCGATCCCGGCCAGGCAAAAACCGACATGGCCGCTGCACTCCGCACCGCGGCGCAAACTCACAAGCGCGTCCTCATTGACTTTGGAGGCAACTGGTGCGGCGACTGCCAGGTGCTCGACATTTACTTCCACAACGCCCAGAATCTGCCCCTCCTGGATGCAAATTACGTCCTGGTCCACATCAACATCGGCCACATGGACGAGAACCTCGACATCGCCAGCGAGTATCAGGTCCCGCTCGACAGGGGCGTTCCGGCCCTCGCGGTCCTGAGCGAAAAGGGCAAGCTCCTCTACAGCCAGCGAGGCGGCGAGTTTGAAGCCATGCGCCGCATGGACCCCTCCTCCGTCACAAGTTTCCTGGTGCAATGGAAACCGGCCAAGGAAGGATGCTCGGCGGTGATGATCAACTGCTAGAGGATGCAGGCAACCGGGCCATCACCCAATGGGCGCGAGGTGCTTGGTCTTCGAGTAGGTGTAGGTGATGCGGTGCGCGACGGTGATGGTGGAGAGAACAGCCAGCACCCATAGCACCGGGGCCATGACGCCCCAATGATTGAACAGGGCGCCCAGGAGGATGAGCACGATCCGCTCCGGACGCTCCATGAAGCCCACCTTGCACTGGCCAATCAGCGCCTCGGCCCGGGCGCGCGTATAGCTCACCATGAGCGAGGTCACCATGACGAAGGCTACCAGCACGACATACCGGAACCTGTTGATGCGGCCGTAATAGACCAGCAGGCCGAAGAAGAGCACAACGTCGGAGTAGCGGTCGATCACCGAGTCAAAGAACGAGCCGAAGACTGTGACCTGGTTATTGCGGCGGGCCACGCGGCCGTCGACCATATCGAAGATGCCCGCCCCGAAGATCACCAGGCCGGCGTAAAAGAACATGCGCCCGGCGTTGGTGGCGTTGGCGTGCCCAAACAGAAACGCGGCCACGATGTTGATGACGAGCCCGATGAACGTAAGCACGTTGGGGGAGATTCGAGTAAGCGCCAGGCCGTACACGATGCGATCAAGAAGCCAGCCGCAACCGCGGCCAAATGCGCTGGTCCAGGTCATTCCTATAATCCTTGCTACTGCTCAGTGCCGGTGGCGCCGTCTTCCGGTCCGTCCTCGCCGGCTTCATCGTGAATGGTAGTCAGTTTCAAAATCTCAAGCTCGCGCTTGCCGTTGGGCGTAACGATGGTGGCAACGTCGCCCACGCGCTTGCCCACAATCCCGCGTCCAATGGGCGAGGTGGTCGAAATCAGCCCCTTGGAAACATCGGACTCTTCGCTCGTCACCAGCCGGTACTCGATCTCCTCGTCCTTGGTCGAGTCGTAGACCACAACGGTCGATCCGAAGCCGGCTTTGTCGCGGGGAATATTCGTCAGATTGACCAGCGAAAGCTCCGCCATGCGCCGCTTCAACTGGCCCAGGCGCGCATTCACAAAGTCCTGGCGCTGCTTGGCCATGTGGTATTCGGCGTTTTCCGAGAGGTCTCCCATGGCCACGGCCTTCTTGATCTCGGCGGGGAGTTCGTGCGCCAGCTCGTGCTCCAGCAGATGAATCTCAGCCAGAAGTTTCTTTTTGATGTGATCGGGCATCCGTGGTCCGTGGCGGGGAGCGGGGACGCTCTGTCCGCGAAAGATAGAAGAACTCAACATCTCATTATACGCGGGGGAACAGCTCCTAGCTTCCAGCTACTAGCTGCTAGCCAGAGCATTGCGCCCGCTGCACAATCAAGCTGGCAGCTAGAAGCTAGAGGCTAGAGGCTGCTTTCCGTTCCAAGAACGATTGCAGGATGAGCGTGGCCGCCACCTGGTCCACCACGCGGCGGTGCTCCTGGCGGGCATGGCCGGCCTCGTAGAGAATCTGGTGCGCCTCCCGCGTGGTCAGCCGTTCGTCCCAGAGGTGAATGGGCAAACCGCTCAACTCACCCAGCTGGGCGGCGAAGGCCTGCGTCTTGGCCGTCTGGGGGCTTGCCTCGCCGGAAAGATGAACCGGATTTCCGACGACAACCCCCACCACACCAAACCGTCGCGCGAGACGCGCCAGCGAGCGAAGATCCTCGCGCGGGCTGCGCTTCCGCTCCAGCGTCATCACGGGCTGCGCCGTCAGGCCCAGCTCGTCCGACACGGCCACCCCAATGCGGCGGTTGCCGACGTCGAGACCGAGATAACGGGGCTTTGTTTCAAGTTCTGCGTCCACTGCAGCCATCCTAATCGGAAATCCCCTCCTTCGCCGGTTCTCGCCCGATACAATCAAAGGTAGAGAATCCTCGCGGGGCACTCATGCGTCATATTTGAATAAAGGATTGACAGCCAAAGAATGGCGGGCCGCAAGCGCAAGAGCAGAAAGAAGAAAAAGTCGGGTGCGGCTGGATTTTGGGTGGCGGCTTTTCTCCTGGCGCTGGTTGCGGCAGGGGGCGGGGTGTGGCTCGTTCTGGCGCCGTACGGCCCATCGAATGAGACGTTTGTCGAGTTGGCGCCGGGTTCATCCTCGGCCCGGATCGGACAGCAACTTGAAGATTCGGGCGTAATCCGGAGCCGGTTTGCCTTCCAACTGATTCGCTGGTGGAAGCGGGGAACGCTCCAGGCGGGAGAATACCGGTTCGCGCATCCGGCGACGGCCACGGAAGTATACGAGCGGATTGAGCGCGGAGACGTTTTTACCAGGACGGTGACCATTCCGGAAGGCGCAACCATTTTCGACGTAGCAGCGCGGCTTGAACAGGCCGGCCTGGGACCGCGCGAGGAGTTCCTGGCCGCAGCTACCCGGAACTCCAGCCTGGTGGCTGACCTGGACCCCGGCGCGAAGAGCCTGGAGGGGTATCTGTTTCCGGACACCTACCATCTGGCCCGCAAGGCCACCCCGGAACAGATCTGCGCCACGATGGTGCACCGCTTTCGGGCTGTCTCCGGGCAACTGGGACTGGCCGAAGATCTGCATGCCGTGGTGACCATGGCCTCGCTGGTGGAGAAGGAGACGGCGGTGGACGCGGAGCGGCCGCTGGTGGCCAGCGTCTTTGAGAACCGCCTGGCCAAAGCCATGCCTCTGATGACCGACCCCGCCGTCATCTACGGCCTGGAGCTCGAAGGCCGTTGGCAGGGTGTGATCCATCACAGCGACCTGACCCACGACACGGCCTATAACACCTATCTGCACAGGGGCTTGCCGCCAGGCCCGATCGCCAACCCCGGGGTCAAGTCGCTGCGTGCGGCCATGCGTCCGGCAAAGACCGACTATCTCTACTTTGTGGCTGCGGGAGCCGATGCTCAAGGTCATTCACTCTTCTCGCGCACGCTCGACGAGCACAACCACAACGTCGCAGGCTACCGTCAAGCCGTGAAAAAGGCAGGTGGCCGATGAAGCCCGCCTGCCGCATCGTTTCGCTGGGAGCCCTGCTGCTCCCCCTGTTGCTCACGGGGTGCTCGCTCTTTCCCACTACACGCAAGCTGCCCGTGCCCAAACCGCCGCTGGTAACCCACACCATCACGCCGGAAGAGCTGGTTTCGCGCTTGAATGACCGCTGGGCGACGATCAACACGCTCACGGCCAAGGTCGAGTTTCGCGCCAGCGTATCGAAGAGCAAAGAGGGGATAGCCACCGACTACCCCAGCGTCGATGGCCACATTCTCATACGCAAGCCCGCCGATCTGCGCGTGCTGGGATACGACTTCGGCATATCGGTCTTTGACATGGCCAGCGACGCGCGGTGTTTCACCTTGTCCATCCCGCACAACAGCGTCGTTATGAAGGGCTGCGGCCCCTCGAAGAAAAAGTCAAAGAATACCTGGGAGAACCTGCGACCGGGATTCTTCCTCGACGCCATGCTGGTTCGAGGGCTCGATCCGGACGATCTCTATGCGGTAACCGCGGATACTTTTACGATGGAAGATCCCGCCAAGAAACACCTTTACTCGGTGCCGGAGTATCTTCTCAGCATCATGCGCCGGAAGGTGGGCAGCCAGGAGCTGACGCCTGTACGCGTGGTCTACTTCCATCGCGATGATCTGTTGCCCTATCAGCAAGACATATACGACGCCGAAGGCAACCTCGAAACCCAGGTGACGTATTTGGGCTACCAGGACTTTGAAGGCGGCCGATACCCAACTTCGGTCACCATCAAGCGCCCGATCGACGAGATCCAGATCGTTCTGACCGTCGAGGATGTGCATGAGAATCAGCCGCTGGCCGACGACCAATTTGTCGTGAAAATCCCTGAGGGGTCCAAGATTGAGAACGTGAATTAGCAGTCCGCCCCGGCTTCACCCTTTGACTGCGGATCCCCACCCAACTGTGCTAAAAATGGAGGTTGCGCTCCTCGCGTTCGATCAAGAAAGGACTCCTCCATGGACCGCAGAACGTTTCTCGGCGCTGCATCCGCCGCGCTGCTCACAGACGCAATTGCTCCCGCAGCGAGCCTTGCTGCCGCCGCTCCGTCTCCGCTGAAGCCAATGGATCTGGGCTTGATCATCAGCCCCTTTGGCGCGCCGGAGGCGACCTTCCGCCGCGTCAAGGAAATCGGATTCAATAACTGCTTCCTCTCGCTCGACGGATACATCAACGGATTCACCAAAGACGTAGCCAACCAGTTTGGAGATCTACTCGCCAAGTACTCCCTGGTCGCCACCACGGTGGAGGTCGTCGGACCGCCTCCGCTGGAGTGGAACTTCCTGCGCGGACCTTCCACGATCGGCCTGGTTCCCCCGGCCACACGCGCGGCGCGCATCGACGCACTGCGCCAGGTCTCCGACTTCGCCAAGCTGCTTGGGATTCCCCAGGTACAGACGCACTGCGGTTTCATTCCCGAAGACCCCGCCGACCCGCTCTATCCCGGAGCCGTCGAGGCCGTCCGCACCGTAGCCCAGCACTGCCAGTCCAACGGGCAATATTTCCTGATGGAGACCGGCCAGGAGACGCCGACTACCATGTCACGGATGATCCGGGACGTGGCCATGCCCAACCTGGCCGTTGGCCTCGATACGGCCAACCTGATCCTCTATGGCAAGGCCAATCCGGTGGACGCGGCGGATATCATCGGAACCCATGTACGCAGTGTGCACGCCAAGGACGGCCGCTGGCCCACCGATCCCAGTCAACTGGGCGAAGAGGTCCTGATCGGCAAGGGGCTGGTCGATTTCAAGCAGGTCTTCACCAAGCTGCATCGCCTGGGCTACACGGGCGCCATCACCATCGAGCGCGAAACCAGCGGACCACAGCAGATCGAAGACGTTCGCCAGGAAAAAATCTATCTCGAAAAAATCCTCCGCGAAGTCCTCGCTTGAACGCAAAGGCGGAGACTGCGGGCAGAACAGCTTCGGAAGCAATCACGAGGAAGAGGACAGAATGAACCGTCGGGAAATTCTTCAGACCGGAACGGCCGCCGCTGCCGGCATGACCCTGCTCAAACCGCTCACGGCCTTCGGCTATCAAGCCAACTCTGCCGTGCGCCACGGTCTGTTGGGCTGCGGCAATCGCGGCTCCTCGGTGGCGGAGTCATTCTCGAAAAACACCTCGGCCCAGGTGGTGGCCATCGCCGATCTCTTCCCAGACAATCTCGCCGCGGGCCGCAGCCGCTTTGACAAGATCAACGCCGATCTCGGCCGCGCGCCCATCGACGCGAAGCTCCTGTTTCACGGCCCGCACGCCTTTGAGCAGCTCGCAGCATCGCCGGACGTTGATCTGATTCAGATCTCGACGCCGCCTTTCTTCCACGTTCAGCACCTCGAGGCAGCGGTCGCATCCGGCAAGCATGTCTACTGCGAGAAGCCAGTGGGCATCGACATCCACCAGGCCAAGCACGCGCTGGAGATCGCCAAGAAGGTCAAGCCGACGCAGAGCGTCGATGTCGGCTTCCAATGCCGCAATGCGCCGCCAATCGCTGCCATTGCGGAAAAGATCAAGGCCGGCGCGCTGGGCAAAATTGCGGTGGTGGTGGGCAATTACTATGCGCCGGCTTCCACGGAGAAGAACCGTCCGGGCGCGTCTCCGGATGAATATCGGCTGCGCAACTGGCTCTGGGACCGCGCGCTGTCGGGCGACATTCTCGTGGAGCAGAACATTCACATCATCGACCTGTGCAACTGGATGCTTGGGGCACACCCGGTCAAGGCCACTGCCACCGGAGGCCGCAACATTCTGACCCACTTCGGCGATTGCTGGGACAACTACCAGGTCGACTTCACCTATCCGGGCGACGCGCATCTTTCGTTCTCGTCCACGCAATTTGGCAGCGATGGCGTGTTCGACGCGGGCCTCAAGTTCTTCGGAGGCGATGGCTCGGCCACGGTTCCCTACTCGGGACCGGTGCAGATCACGGGCAAACAGGCATGGGCGTGGCAGGACTCCACATCCACGGCTGCCGGATCGGGGAAGTTCGCTGCCAACGGGGCGTTCAGCGACAACCTGGCCTTTGCCGATCGCGACAAGGAACGCACGTTCATTGACAGCATCACTTCCGGCAACAGCCACAACCAGATTGCCGCCGGAGTGGAGACTGCACTGAGCTGCATGCTGGGCCGCATGGCCGGGCTAACGAAGCACGAAGTGGCCTGGGATGAGCTGCTGGCGCATGGAGAGACTTACCAGCTCGGCTTTAACGTGGAGCAGTTCGCCTAACCACGCTTGTGAAAGATAGTGCTGAGGCTGGCGGTGCCTGTTCCCGAGGCGTACCAGGCAGCCCAGTAATAGGGATGGCGGTAGCGCGGATCGCGCACCAGCGATTGACGGGCTACGGTTAGCGCCTGCGGAACGGTGAGCCCTCTTGCCAGTCCTCCGTAGAAGGCATCCATCATGGGTACGGCAGCCCCGGAGTCGATCTGCCAGCGCGTGGCCACCACGTCGGGCACGCCGAGCGCGGCCAGGGTAGACACAATGTCGCCCATGCCGTGGTTCCATCCCGCTTCTTTCTTCCCACTTGAACAGGCCGAAAACACAGCCAAACGAGCTGCGCGCGGAGGATGCTTGCGTAACATCTCGCCGTCGAGCCAGGAAGGGTTGGAGACGCTTCCGCTGGAGCCGGTTGTTCCCGCAGCACCCGGACTCGTCTTTGCCGGCGCCAACAGCAGGCGCGTGGCGCCGTCCTGCTTCGCCGCGTGGCCGGCAAAATGGATGGCTGCCGCCGTGGCGAGACGCGCAATCACGTGCGGCTCGGTTGCCTGATCGCCAACCAGGAGGCTGGGATCGTTGTCGAAGCGAGCCACGGCCCTGGCTTCCTGCAGCACCTCCGGCAAGAGCTGGCTCTCACCGGAAGCAACCGAAGCGCCCACGACGAGAGCCTTGCCGGTCGACGCCGGACCGGCAGGAGCATGCTGCTCCAGCAGCAGAGAAGGTGACTCCTCCAGATTGGAGTTCAGTCCAAGGTCGCCTGCGTCTGTCGCGACGGAGGGCCAGGGCAGGTTGCCGAGCAGCGGATCGGGCTCCAGAAGGAGATGGCCGCTCGAGAAACCCTTTGACCCGACAGCATCATTCGGAAGCGGCGGGGCAATCGGGCTGATCATCAACTCTCCCATCCGCCGGGCAGCATGATCCACGGCGGCCATCGTTGATTCAGGAGAGTCCACGGCCCGCTCCAGCCGCTCTGCAGCCTGCAGAACTTCGTCTCTGCGCACCGTAACCTGCGCCCACTGGACGCCCTGTGCGCCGGCCCGGTAAAGGAGCAGCCGATCCGGTAAGACCACCTGCCCGAGCAGACTCTCGAAGCCGGGACGCTTGAGAGCGCTCTCGAGCTTCGTCTGCAGGCAATCGAGGCCTTTATTTGCGCAAACCGGTGGGGGAATGCCTAGAATCCGCAGCCGGTATCGCTCCCACAGCGCCAGAACCTGATCGCCGGAACGCCCCTCTGCCAGCCAAACGGCGGCAAGCACCGCGTACAGGTCGCGGTTCTGCTGCGCCTGCACGATGCTCCCTTGGCCACCCTCGGCGCCAAGCCGCTCCTGCTCCAGCAAGGCGTCGCGAAGGATGGATTCGGCCAGCTCGGGATGCCCCTGCTCCAGCGCCAACTGGCCCCGCGCCACGGCATAGTTGCGGAGATAGACCGCGTTGCGCTCGCCGGCCATGTGCGTATGCGCCGCATCGAGCAGCTTCCCTGCCTCATCGGGCTCGCGGCGTTCCAGGTAGACATTGGCAAGTGCGGTCTCCACCTCCACGAGTGTGGATCGGACGGAGCTTCCGCCCCCATTGGCTGCCAGCTCGCTCTGCGCCGCATGCATGGCTTCGCTCGCCTCGTCGATGGACCCCGCGCGAATGGCCACGGCCGCCAGATTGAGCCGGGCGGCGGGAAGCAGTTGCCGGTTCTGGGTCAGTTCCAGCGCGCCAACGTGCTCGCGCTGCAAGAGAAGCGCCAGCCGGGTCCGGGGAGTCGACTGCTCCACCTGCTCGAGTCCGCTGAGGGTGCCAGAGAGCCGCAGAGCGGGATAGTCGCCGGTGTAGAACTGGCGGATGGTGGCGAGATAGTCGCGCCATGCAGTCTCCGCATCGCCTGAGTCCACTGCCGCTCCGCCGCGCATGTTCCTGACCCGCAGCTCAGCCAAAGCATAGTGATGATCGTGCGCCAGTGCCTGGGCGCTCACGAAGGCAGGATTGTTTTCGACATCCGATCCCGGCGCCGGATCGCAATATGCATTGAGCGCCCGATCCTCGGCCTGAATCCAGGCAAACTCGGCATGCCCACTCAAGAGCGGATGCGCCACCCCATAACAGCCCGCGTAGTTCGCGGTAGCCTGCAGCGCATCCGCGCGCTCGACGTCGGCTCGTTCTTCGCCTGCGGGGTTGCGCAGAGCGTGAAAAAGGTGGCCGGCCTCCTGCGCCCGCTCCGCGGCGCCGGGATAATCTCCATGAACGTCCGCATCGATGGCCAGCGCGAGCGCATGGGCGGCCTGGTTGAAACGGAAATCCGTCGAAGAAGAATCAGAAAGGGATGATTGGGAAGGAAGGAGCCGGGTCAGCCAGGGGTCTTGGTGGTTACGTTCGAGCGATGCGGCCAGAGAGTAAAGCAAGGTGCGCGCGGACTGGCAATCCTCAGCGCAGGGAGACCCGCGCGTGCGGTCCGCGGGGAGCGGAAATGCAGCATCCAGCATCCGGGGCAGCAGCGTGGTTGAGAGCTCTTCATCGATTGTTCCCAGCGCCGCGGAATCCTCGGCAAGCGCACGGATGGACTGGGGAGTGGCCAGGTGCTGCTCCATCCGGCTCGAATGGGTTTTTAACTGGTTCAGCCTCTGCTCCAGGGCCTGAAGTCTCCGGCGGCCTTCCGCCAGCCAGCGCGGATCGCGCTCGAAACGCAGATAACGGTTCCAGGTTTCCACGGCATTCATCACCTGGCCGCGATCTTCCATCACCACGGCTTCGTTGAACAGCACCACCGGGTCGCCGGGAGCCAGTTCGTCGGCGCGGCGCAGGTAGTCGAGGGCTGTGGCGCGGTCGTTCTCGCTGCCTGTGGCCGCCCCGCGCTGGAAATAGGCGGACGCATCGTCCACAAGCAAGCTCGAAGTCACCGGCCCGGCGGCAACCAGGCGATCGAGGATATCGATGGCCGGATCGAACTTCTCTTCCAGCACATCGGAGCGGGCTTCAAGCTGAAGCCAGTGCTGGTCCTCCGGCGCAGCGTCGAGATGCCGTTCGATACTGGCCCGCGCTTCCAGCAGTTTGGCCGATTCGCGCCCTGTCGCGCTGCCGCGCATATGCTTTTCCGGCGTTACTTCGGCAAAGCCCGCGCCCGGCATGCGCAGGTCAAAGATGCGCTCGTGGGTGTAAGCCTCGGCCATCAGATTCTCGGGATTACTAGCCACACGCCACCAGGAAAGAACGCCGGTAGCGATCAGAAGAGATGCTGCCAGGCCCGCGCCCGTCCAAAGATAGAGTCGCGTTTCCCGCCTACTCGAAGACAAATGAGGGGTCCGCGCAAGCTGTTCTGCCAGGCTCCGCTGCCGCTCGTCCGATGCCAAAGCGAGCCTGCCAAGCTCGCCGGTCTCTTCCGGCGACACATCCGCCGAAAGGACGCGAAGCCGCTGCGCGCACACGTTGCAGCCGGCCGCAT
Organism: uncultured Occallatibacter sp.; assembly: GCA_964445025.1. Lineage (GTDB taxonomy): Bacteria > Acidobacteriota > Terriglobia > Terriglobales > Acidobacteriaceae > Telmatobacter. The sequence continues at coordinate 20,218 of CAYUJM010000031.1, forward strand.
GGGCCAACAAAGCAGTCACTCGCGGCAAGTCCGTCCTACGGACCTCCCCGCCAAGCAACAGAGCCCAATCGCCAGGCTCAGGGCAAGGCCCTGAGCCGGCCTCCGTTTGAGAGGCCTGCGGACCGATCACGTCGAAGCCAGCAGGCGAGGTCCCGGCGCCCGCCGATCGCCTTTGAATCAGCTCCTCCAACGCAGCCGAAAGCGCGTCCCCGGCTTTGTCTGGAGGGTTTTGCGGAAGAGGGCCCGGATTGAATTCTTCATTCATACTTGCACTCTATTTAACGGGGTTACGGAAAACATTCCTTTTGAAAAACTGTTTCCGGACCTATCCGGACTCAGCGTGCGCACCCCGCTTGGTCTTCGCCAGCTCGTCCCGCAGCCACCCGGTCACGCGCCGCAGCGCGCTTTCCACGCCCTTGGCCGTGAGTCCCGTGGCGGAAAGTCGCGCAATCTCTTCAGCCGTATAGCCTTGCAGGTAATAGAGCCAGAACAGCGCGCGGTCGCGCTCGCCAATGGTATCCGGAGCAGAGCGAAGCTTCTGGTCGAGTTGCGCATGCAGCGCATCCTGTTGCATCTGCGCCGCCGGATGGGTCCCGTGCATAGGCGACTGGGCCTGATCGTCCTCCAGAAGCATGGTGACCACTTTGCCGCCCCGCTTGGCCGAGTACTGGCGGCGAAAGTAGTCGTTGGCAACAGATGCCGAAACCATGCGCAGCAATCCCAGGAAGGAATCCTCCCCGCGGGGCTGGAAATCGCGCAGGATGCGCCGCTCCTGCTCGCACAGCTTAAGAAAAACCTCCTGCACGATGTCGTCCACGGTTGCAGGGGAGGGTGTGCTGACCCACATCCGGCTCACACGCAGCGCGATCAGCGAAGCCAGAGGCACGCAGCGGGACACAAATTCACCCCATTCTGCGGCATGGACAGAGTGAGCGCAGGCTTTTGCCAGGTCGTTGATTGAGGTGCGTGACTCATTCATCGCGCGGGACACCAGTTTACCGCACACGCGCGGCAATGGTTGCGGGATTGTAAATGCCGCATAACGCTGGGGTAACTCGCGCACGGCAATGGACTTTCAACGTGTGCTACTATCCCGCCAAGCGCTTGCGAGCCATTCACGAGGAGCCCGGAATGCAAACCGACCTTCGCCCCATGTCCCTGGGCGAGATTCTTGACCGCACGGCCCAGCTTTATCGCACCAACTTCATCCTATTTGCGGGCATTGCGGCCGTCTACGCCGGGGTTGTCCTGGTGCTCAACCTGCTTCAGGTCGGGGCCCAGGCGATCCTCCTGCACCTGCACATGACGCAGCAACTGCCGTGGGTCACCCTAGGATTTCTGGTCATTATCATCCCCCTTGTCTTCATCTGCGCGGGAGCGGCGGTCGCCGCCAACAACCGAGCCGTGGCCTGGGTCAATCTGGGTCAGACGGCAACGATTCGGGGCGCATATGCCAGCACCCTGCCTCGCCTGGGCCGCTACCTGTGGCTCATGACCATTGTCGCGTTCATCCTCTATATCCCTTTCGTTCTTCTCTTTGGTGGCTACTTCGGGTTTCTATTCGGCTACGCCCGTCCCAGGGGCTTGTTCACTCCCGGCGGCGCCCACGCGGACACTCAGGCCGCAGTCGTCCTGGCACTGGTTACACTCGCCCTCTTCCTGTTCGGTCTGGCGGCGCTCGTCTACAGCATCCTGATGGGACTGCGTTACTCACTGGCTGTTCCAGCCTCTGTGGTTGAGGACTTGAAGGCCCGTAAAGCCATCCGCCGCAGCATCGAGTTGAGCAAGGGGGCGCGGGGACGCATCTTCGTCCTCGGCTTGTTGATTGCCGTGATCCAGCTCGGCCTGGTGGCCATTACCCAGGTCTTTTTCATCGTGGCCATGTTCACCGCGGTGAAACATCACAATGCATTGCCGGTGTGGCTGCAGATCGCGCAGCAGATTGTCGGCTTCTTCACCAACAGCTTTATTGGCCCCATGTACGCCACCGGCCTCACCCTCTTCTACTATGACCAACGCGTGCGCAAGGAAGGCTATGACATCGAGTGGATGATGGAAGCCGCGGGGATGACGACGGGGACTTTGCCAAAAGTCTCCGAGCCTGTGCTGTCTGCGCCGGAGCCGGCGGCGGACGCCGCGGAGCCGACTCCTCCGCCGCCGGAAGCCCCAAATGGATGAGCCGCTCCATCCTTCGACCCTGAGCGAGATCCTGGACCGGACCGCCCAGATCTACCGCTCCCGCTTTCTCGTCTTTGTCGGCATTGCAATTATTCCCACAGCAACGCTGCTGCTGGGCGCCGGCGGAGCCGTCCTTTTTTTTCAATGGCTGGCATCGGAGGGCGGCCCCAACGGCGTGCTCGCGGGAGTCCTGGCGATAGCATTCGCCGCTGGCCTGGCTTTGATCGCGCTGCCCGCACTGGCCGCCGTGAGCGCCTTGGCCAAAGCCGCTATGAACCAGGCCGCATCCCGAGCCTTCCTGGGCGAATCCGTCACCATCCGTGGCTCGTACGAGGCCGTCTGGCATTGCGGCTGGCGATCCATCGGGCTATCTCTCGTTGAGTTTATCGCCATCTGGGTGCTTCCCTTCGCCGCGTGGTTTGTTCTGCTGCTTTTTTCCGCTGGCCTGGCAGCGGTGGCGCAGAGCGCCGGCGTTGGTGGCGGTGGGCTCTTTGCACTGGCCGCGGTGCTGGTCGTCATCGGCCTCGTCGCCTACGCCTTCTGGATCGCTATCCGCATCTCGCTCGCCTTCCCGGCGTTCATCGTCGAGCGAAGCGGCGTTTGGGACGCGCTGCGGCGCAGCTCGCTTCTGACCACGGGAACGAGAGGCCGCATCCTTGTTCTGTATCTGCTGGGTGCGGCGCTCAACTGGATCCTCTCAATTGCCATCACGCTGCCTTTGACGATTGTCATGGCCATGTTGCCGGGAGCCAGCAGTCCGCAGCATGCGCAGGCGACCGCAGTGGCCTCGCTATGCGTCGTATATGGAGCTGCCTTTGCGGTCCAGGCGCTTACCCGCCCGGTCTACGGCATCGCCCTCATGCTCTTCTATTACGACCAGCGCATTCGCCAGGAAGGGTTCGACATCGAGTGGATGATGATGAAGGCCGGGCTGGTGGTTCCGCGGCAGCAGCAACCCGCAGGCGAGCTCCGGTGGACGACGCCCTCCGGAGTCGTCGATCCATCCGTCTCGGACGCCGCGCCCAACGGCTCAGAGCAAGACCGGGCGGTAACTATCTCCGAGACGGAGCTCGCACCTCCGCCACCGGCGCATACGCCCGACGGCGATCTTCACGTACGTTAGCCCAGAATTGCGGGCGAGAGCGGAAAATGCCCACGCGGCTCCTTCGACCACTGAGTTGTGCAAGCACCGCCGAACTTGATCTATGATCTCCGCAACCTTCTTGTCCCTCGCGGCATTGACATGAGATTGACATCGCCCGATGGCGTTTGATGCGCCGGCGCAACCAGAAACGCAAACACAGGGAGAAACCGTATGAGCGAACCAAACCTTCCTCTTCCGCCCAATGCACTCACGGCTGCGGTTGCATCCAACGGCCCCGTGGTCCCCATGACCTTCGGCCAGATCCTCGACCGCATCTTCCGCTTGATGCGTTCCCACTGGAAGCCCTTCATGGGCATTGGGATTCTCCCCATCGGCGTAATTTTTGCGTTTGAAGCAGTGTTCTTCGGGGCCATGTTTCTTGCCGGAGCCTTTCGGCAACCACCCGCGCCGCCCAACCTCGCGATGCTTTGGCCAATCCTCCCGCTTGGCCTGCTTTTTCTTCCGGTCATGCTCCTGGTTTACGGGCTTTACTACGGAGCCTCCGCGTATGCCTCGGTGCACGCCGACTTTGAACTCCCTTTCACGGTTCGCGAGGCGCTTGGCCACGCGTGGAGCAGGATCGGCCGCTACGTCTGGCTCATGGTGCTGAAAGGCCTGATCCTCGCCATCCCGATCCTCGTCTGCGTGGCTGCCGCGCTGGGAGGAGCTTTGCTGTTCGGTCTGGTTCCAAACGGAAATCCCAGTCCGGCCGCGCTGTTCTTTCTTGTTCCGCTCGCAGTCCTGCTCTACCTCGGCGGCATTGTCTACGCGGTGATCATGACCATGCGCCTCTCGCTGGCCTACCCGGCAAGCGCTCACGAGAACCTCACTGCCATGCAGGCCGTCAAGCGGAGCGGTGTTCTGACCCAGGGGGCGAAGGGCCGCATCTTTCTTATGCTCCTGGTCATTTACGCAATCGGGTACGCGGTGGCGATGGTCTTCTACGTGATTGGCCTTTTCGTCGTTGCCATTGGCGCGGTGGCCGGAGCAAGCCTGTTCCACGCGTGGACTCCGCTGACCATCACGCTGGCCGCTTTGGCTGGGCTCGTATTCATTGCGCTGGTGTTCGCCTGGGCCTTGCTCCTGATGGCTGCCTACAATGTGACGTTCGCGGTCTTCTATCGCGATCAGCGGTTGCGCAAGGACAAGCTGCCGTCTGCGCCCACAAACGCAGGAGCGCTTGCGTGACTTTCTCTCTTTGCGCCCGGTCCTTTTGAACTTCCACTATGATGAGCGCATGCACCACGAGGAGCGGAACATCTTCGAGAGGAAAAGGCTCGTACCCGAACTGACTGCCCCGCCGTCTTTCCGCCGCGACCCGCCAAGAGCCGTTTCCGCGGCAGGGGAGAATCAGGCGTGAAGCGGGAGTTGGCGTTCCGGTGCGCTGTTCTCGCTGTCTCGTTTGCCCTCGTGGAGGGCCGCGCCGACGCGCAGGTGGTCGTCGCGCCTACCGTTCCACAGGCCAGCCAGCCCCGTGAGGCTTCGCTGGACCAGTACCGCGCTCACCTCCAGGCGCTCACTACCCTGGTGGAAGCCTGCGCCAAGGGGCGCGATATACAAACGTGCGACCCCCTCCAGGTTGGACCTGACGATGAGGTTTCGCTCACCCAGGCTGGAAATGCCCAGCGCCGGCTGGTGCGCTTCGGCTGGCTGCGCGTGTTGCTCTCCAAGGCGCAGGACAAGGATGCGCCGGCGCCGCAGGCAAAGCCCGTTCCCGCAGTAAAGGGCGGGGAAGACTGGGAAAACGTGCGTCCGGTTCCGCCCACCGCGACGCAGCTTTTGAAAGACGCCGAGACCCGCCTGGCCGGCGACCTGGCCCAGGCCGACGCCGCCGCAGCCGCTTCCGCTGCCGGTCACGAAAATGAGCGTGCGGTGATGAAGCAGGTACTCTCAGGCCGTGAATTTCGCGATCTGGAAGAGACCACTGCCCGGGCTTCGGCGCTGGAGAAGATTGGCGACTGGCTCAACCACCTGCTCGAGAGCATGGTGAAGGCCAGCGCCAGCGCGCCCTGGCTGGGCCGCGCGCTGGTGTGGGGATTCATTCTGGCCGTCTGCATAGGCCTGGTGTGGGGGCTGCTGCAACTGGAGCGCCGCTGGCGCATCCGCCTGGTCCCGGAGGACCTGCGCCCTGCCCCAGGCGCTGCTTCCGCCATCCCCTGGCAGCTTTGGCTGGAGGACGCGCGCCGCGCCGCTGCCGCCGGGATGTGGCGCGAGGCTATTCATTTTCTCTACTGGGCGGCGATTTCGCGCCTGGAGTCCAAGCGCCTGTGGCCCGCCGACCGCGCCCGCACTCCGCGCGAGTATCTCGCGCTGGTGGCTCCGGACGACCCGAGGCGGCCCGGGCTTGCGATGCTGACCGGGAGCTTTGAGCGCGTCTGGTACGGCGGCCGGCCGGCGGGTGAGGGCGACTATCAGCGCGCAGAGGAAATCGCCTCGGCGCTGATCTCCGGTTCGGGCGCCGCCGCCTCAGCGGAAGCCAAAGGGGGAGCGGCGCAATGAAGTTTCTCTCCTCGCTCGACGCCAAAGATCGCCGCCTGCTGCTCGTGTGCCTGGGGGTCGGCCTGGCGCTCTCCGTGATCATCGGGTTTCTGCTGCCGGGGGCCAACAGCAACAGCAATCCCTTGCCTTCTACCTATCTCTCCGGCCAGCATGGCGCGCGCGCGGCCTATGAGACGCTGCTTCGATCCGGGTACCAGATTGACCGTTGGGAGCGGCCGCTCACTGAGCTGGCCGCCAGCGCCGGACCGGAGACAGTGGTCATCTTCGCCGAACCGCTGACCCGCGAGCCGAGCGACCTGAAAGCCGTGCGGCAGATCCTGGAGCGCGGCGGCCGGGTGCTTTCCACAGGGTTCTGGGGCGGATTCATCCTGCCCGGCGACGCCGGCGGCACACCTGATGTGTTCACATTTTCCGCCTGCAAGCTGGAACCTGAGGGGCTCAATCCGCTGGCTGGCTCGGGCGAGGTTTGGATGGTCCCGCTAGCCACATGGCACCTGGGCAATCCCGCCTTCCGTGTTGACTATAGCTGTGCCGGTCAGCCCGCCGTAGTTGAATACGACTGGGGCAAGGGGCACGTGGTCTGGTGGGCCAGCTCCACGCCGCTTGAAAACGGCTCGCTGGCGCGCGCCCACGACCTTGACCTGCTCCTGAACTCCCTGGGACCGCGCGAAGGCCACCACTTCTACTGGGATGAGTCGCTGCATGGGGAGATCCGCTCCACCTGGAGCTACGCTTCCGGCACTGCCTGGAATATGCTCTGGATCGGCCTGCCCGTGCTGGGCGTTCTTGTGGTTCTCAGCTTCAGCCGCCGCAGCGGTCCGGTACGCGAGCTTCCACCCATTGTGCGGGCCACGCCCATCGAGTTCCTTGACGCATTGGGGTCGCTTTATCGCAATGCAGGCGCAGCCTCAACTGCCGTGGCCATCGCCCTGGAGCGCTTCCGCCGCCACGCTTTGCGCCTTTGCGGCCTGCGCGGCACGCAGATGGCCGCGGCCGACCTTGCAGCGGTTCTGCGCCGCCGCTTCCCGCAGATCGACGAGACACTCGAAGCCGATCTGGCCGCCAGCGAAGAGGCTGCCTGGGGCGATACCGTATCTCCGCGCGAGGCACTCAAGCTGATCCAGAAGCTGCACGGCCACGAGGAAGCATTGAACGCCGCGGCAAGACCGGGCGGGGTCGCAATCGCAACAACATTGAAAGACATACATTCCAATCCGCAGGAAAGGGCTTCATGAGCAAGGAAACCAGTCAAAACGTGAGTCAGAACGAAACGCCGGAGACGGTGGAAACGGCACTGCGAGAGCGAGAGAGCGCGAGCCTGAGCGCTACCAATCAGCTCATTGCCCATGCCCGCCAGGAACTGGGGCGCGTGATCGCCGGGCAGTCGGAGGTTGTGGAAGAGGTGATCATCGCCGTCCTGTGCCAGGGCCACGCTTTGCTGGAGGGCGTGCCCGGAATCGCCAAGACGCTGATCGTCAAAGCGCTGGGGCGGCTGCTTGGCCTCGGCTTCCAGCGCGTACAGGCTACGCCCGACCTGATGCCGGCTGACATTCTGGGAACCACCATCCTGCGCCCGGGTTCTGACACCTTCACTTTTCACGCCGGCCCGGTCTTCACAGACCTGCTGCTGGTGGACGAGATCAACCGCATGCCGCCCCGTACCCAAGCTGCCCTGCTGGAGTGCATGGAAGAGCGCCAGGTGACCGGCGATGGCGTTCGCCGACCGCTTCCCGCGTGGTTCACGGTCTTCGCAACGCAAAATCCGGTCGATTTTGAGGGCACGTATCCGCTACCCGAAGCGCAGCTCGACCGCTTCCTGCTCAAGATTCGAGTCTCCTACCCTTCCGAGCGGGAAGAGCTTCAGATTCTGGAGCGCCACCATGCCGGGTCCGGCGCCGGGTTGCTGGAAGACGCCAACCTGGTTCCCATTCCGGCCGACCTGCTCGCGCGCGCCCGTTCTGAAGTTCGCTCCATACGCATCGAGCCAGAGCTTTACACCTACATCCTTGCGCTCACGCGCCGCACCCGCGAGTGGCCCACGCTTCTGCTGGGGGCAAGCCCTCGCGCCGCGCTCAGCCTGATGCTCGTGGCCCAGGCTGCCGCTGCTTTCGATGGACGAGACTATCTGGTTCCCGACGACGTCAAGCGCGCCGTCCAGCCGGTTCTGCGTCATCGCGTGATGCTCAAGCCGGAAGCGGAACTGGAAGGATTCGACGCAGACCGCGTTCTCACCGACGTGATTGCGGCCGTGCCGGTGCCACGGAAATGAGAAAATAGGACGAAAAGACGAAATCGTCATTGACTTTTCGAAATTCGTCATGTATCCTTGTCTTGCTGGTCAAGCCGCCCCGAGGAGGATGGAAATGGAGATCCTCGACGACTGTCATTGAGCTTTATCGTGCGGCAGAGAGAAGCGGTACAGGAGCGCCACCCATGCCCGGATGTGCATTCGCCGCATCCTTCATCTGGGAAATGGCATTGAGATGGAAGCCCTCACGACTTATCGGTGCAGCTTGTGTGGCGGATTCCATATCGGGCACTCAAAGTGCAATCGACAGGCGGAAGTGAGGGAAAGAGGGCAAATATGAGATCGAGAGCGGTTATTGCAGATGTGTCCTGCGCCGTTGAGGTTTTCCTGGCAACAGCGATCCTCCATCAGGAGCAGCCTTCCCGCCCCGATTTCACCATTCAGGAAATTGTGAGCAGGGCGGCCCGTGAGAATATCACTGGCGAGATGCGGCAAGGCGTCAGTGTGCATGCCTCACAGCACTGTGTCGCCAACAAGGCCCCCAATCCCGCTAAACACCGCATGCTTTACTCCACGGGCAAGCACAATCGGCGGCTGCTGTTACCGGGAGACGAGGTCCATCCCGAGCGCACCGGCAAAATCTTCCCCGAACCCGGCGAACTCCCTGAGCAGTATCTCCCTCTGTTGGACTGGGCAAAGTCGAGGTACGAGTCGGCCAGAAACTTCGCCTACGACCGCAGTCTTTCTACGACCCGCGATTCCTTAAATTCAACCACGGAGCCAAAATCGGCAGATCGCTGGCTCGAATCCCTCTTTGAACTCGAAGGTCTTGGAAGAGAGCACTGGAAGGGCGTCGACCCGGACGAATTCGTAAGGCAATTGCGCGAGGGCTGGGAATGAGCCGGATCTTCCTCGACACAAACTTCTTCATCTATCTCATCGAGAGCACTGGCCCGCAGGGAGTCAGAGCAAGGTACCTTTTGCGGGCATTTTCCACGCGGAGAGACGAGATTTTCACCTCCGTAATGACCTTGGGCGAGCTTCTGGTTCAGCCCATGCGCGCCGGCGACCAGTCGATGGTCCAGAGGTATCGCCGCATCCTGCGCAGCCCTGGAATCTCGGTCCTGCCTTTTCTTGAAAACGCCGCAGAAGTCTTTGCTCGGGTCAGGCTTGATAAGAGCATTCGGCCCCCGGATGCAATTCAATTGGCCACGGCCGGCACGGCCGGATGCGACCTGTTCCTCACAAACGACGAGGGTCTAATGAGGGCAATCGTTCCAGGAATTCACTTCATCACGACCTTCGAGAGAGCACCCTTTTGAAAATGTCCGCCGCCCAGATCCGATCCCCCTTTGAGGTCAAATGATCTCACCCTCGCTCCATCCCGGCCCCATTCGCGCCGCCTTTGAACCGCGCGGACGGTGGGCTTTTGGCCTCACGCCGCGCAGCGTCGCCTTGCTCGCGGCAGGATTTCTGGGCCTGGTTCCTGGGTTCTGGGACGCGCGCCTGGCCTACTCCATGCTGGCCTGGGACTCGCTCGTGCTTTTGTTCGCCCTTTTGGATGGGCTGCGCCTGCCAGCGGCCCGCCACATCGTTGCCACGCGCACCTGGTCTAATGCACCGGCGCTCGACTCCGAGACCGAGATCGAGTTGACCATCGAAAACAACGGCAAACTGATCGTGGAGTGCCGCCTGATCGACGACCTGCCGCCGGCGCTGATCGCCCAACCGGTCACCCATCGCCTCACCGCTTTCCCGCGCGTTCCCGCCGAGCTCAGATACAAGTTGGAACCCCAGGAGCGCGGGGACTGGGAGACAGGCTGGCTTTATCTCCGTTACCGCTCGGGACTGGGTCTCACGGAACGATGGTCCCGAGCGCCGCTCACCCAGGAGGTCCGCATCTACCCTGCCCTGCGCACTGGCGAAGAGCAGCAGATCTTCCTCGCCCGCAGCCGGCAGATCGAGCTGCAACTGCGCCAGGCACGGCTCCGCGGGCTGGGCCGCGACTTCGAGAGCCTGCGCGAGTACCGGGAGGGCGACGACCTGCGCGACATCTGCTGGACGGCAACCGCCCGCCGCGGCGAACTCATCACCCGCCAGTACCAGACAGAACGCAGCCAGGCTGTCTGGATCGTCCTCGACTGCGGCCGGCTGATGCGCTCGCGCGTGCGTACTTCCGCAGCGCCCGTCCAGGGTGCTGGCCCTGCGACGAGCAGCCATTCAAAACTGGACTATGCATGCACGACGGCTGTATCTCTGGCCCAGTTGGCGCTCTATTCCGGTGACCGCGTCGGCCTGCTGGCTTATGGCCAGGGCATCCAGCAGCGTCTCCTGCCCGGTCGCGGATCGGCCCATCTGCGCCAGCTCATCGAGGCACTCGCCCAGGTCCACGCCGAATCGGGCGAAGCCGACCATCTGCGCGCTACCGCGACCCTGAACCGGCTCCAGCCGCGCCGGTCTCTCATTTTGTGGGCCACCGATCTGGCCGAGACAGCTATGCGCCCCGAGGTGATCGACGGCGCCACGCAACTGCTGCGCCGGCACGTTCTGCTCTTCGTCGCCATGGCGCAGCCGGAGGTGGAATCCATCGCCCAGGCCCGTCCCAAGACTGTTGACGAGATGTTCCGCGCCGCCGCCGCACAGGAGATGGCCGGGCGCCGCGAATTGCTGCTCGCACGCCTCCACGAGCATGGCGCCCTCACCCTCGACCTGAGCCCCGAAGCGCTGACTTCGTCGGTGCTGAATCAATACTTGACGGTCAAAGAACGCGCCATGGTGTAAGCCGGCACTCGGCCCAAGCGTTCCCGAGTTCACCCGCCGTCCACATAGGAAAATTGATCTCCCCATAGCAATCGCAACCGGAATTGGGGTACTATCTAAAAACCCGCCGGACCTCGGCCACGGAGGACAACCATGTTCATGCCTGTCGCCGTACGACCTACCCGCTGAACATAGCCTCGGGCCGTTGAATGCTGCCGCTATCCCTCTTGCGGCATCCCGAGGAAGCGACAACCCCGGGTACCAGCACTGCACATCCTGACCAGCACTATTTCTGCTGACTTGCTCGCAGCGTGCCCCCTCGCTCGTGCCATTGCTTTTTCGATGGCATCGTGGAGTTCCCCATGTCCGTTCTCGAATCCACCGCGCCGCAGCCGGCAGACGGCAGCGCGCGCCGTTTCTGGTCTTCGGTGCGCGAAGCCCTGCGCGGCTCGCACCAGGACTACACCACCGGCAGTCTGAACCGCGCCATCTTCCTGCTCGCCATTCCCATGGTTCTGGAGATGGTTCTGGAGTCGTTGTTCGCGGTCGTGGACGTCTTCTGGGTCGGCCGTCTGGGCGCAAACGCCGTGGCCACGGTCGGAATCACCGAGTCCATGCTGGCGCTGGTCTTCGCCATTGGCCTGGGCGTCTCCATGTCTACAGGCGCCATGGTCGCCCGGCGCATCGGCGAGAAAGACCCTGAGGACGCAGCCATCGCCGCAGTCCAGTCCATCGTACTGGGCCTTCTGATCTCGCTCGCTCTCGGCATCCCTGCCGGCATTTTCGCGCCGCAACTGCTAGGCCTGATGGGCGCTTCGCCGGCCATCGTCTCCGGCGGCTCGGGGTATGCGCGCATTGCGCTGGGCGGCTGCGGCGCCATTATCATGCTGTTCCTGAACAACGCCATCTTCCGCGGAGCCGGGGACGCGGCCATCGCCATGCGCCTGCTGTGGGTGTCGAACATCATCAACCTGATCCTCGATC
>CAYUJM010000032.1:0-31944 GCA_964445025.1 uncultured Occallatibacter sp.
TGGAAGGCGAAGAGATGCAGGTCGAAGAGCCGGGCTTCAAGGGCGGCGACCGCACCTCGCTTGATTTGCCCAAGCCAGAGGAAGAACTGGTTGAAGCCGTGGCCGCCACCGGCAAGCCGCTGGTCGTGGTGCTCACCAATGGGAGCGCGTTGGGCGTGAACTGGGCCAAGGACCACGCCAACGCCATTCTGGATGCCTGGTACCCCGGCGAAGAGGGCGGAGCTGCCGTGGCTGAGACGCTCTCCGGCAAGAACAACCCCGCGGGCCGTTTGCCCGTGACGTTCTACAAGGATGCTAGCCAGTTGCCGCCATTCGAAGAGTACGCGATGAAGGGCCGCACGTATCGCTACTTTGAAGGAACACCGCTCTATCCATTCGGCTACGGGTTGAGCTACACCACGTTCTCATACAGCGGACTTGCCGGACCTACCAGCGCCATTGCGGCGGGCAGCCCGGCTGCGTTCGACGTCACGGTGACCAACACCGGCAAGAAGGCAGGGGACGAAGTAGCGCAGCTTTATCTGGAGTTCCCCAAGGTTCCAGGCGCGCCGCTGCGGGCATTGCGCGCCTTCAAACGCGTGCATCTTGAAGCGGGTGCGTCGCAGAAGGTGCATTTCGAACTGAAGGGGCGCGATTTGAGCATGGTGACTGAGGCTGGAGAGCCGATTATCGCCGAGGGGCAATATAAGGTCTCGGTGGGCGGAGGCCAGCCAAACACCGGCGTGCAGGTGGTGAATGGGACTTTCAACATTGAAGGGAAGCTGATATTGCCGGAATAGGATTTACGCAGCGTGCAAAAAAATGGGGCGCATCCGGAAGTTGGATGCGCCCCTTTTGCTTCATTGAGGGCTTAACAGCGCGGGGGGCGCGGGGGCGAGATTGGCGCGGGGGCTGCGGCACGACTGAGATCGTGCACCGACACTTCTTGCCCGCTCCGGTTGAGCTTTTCCGCAAGCCGCTAGGTCTCTGACCGCATGATTTCGCACTTTGGGGTTCGCGGTTTCCCACCCTTTCGGTCGCCGCGGCGACCGAAAGGATGGGGCATGGGGCAGGTACAAAAACAAGCGGCCAGGGGCCTAGTTTGCTGGAGCCGCGGCCGGTTCGGCCATGATCTCTTTCATCTTCAGATATACGGAGTTGCTCCAGCCGAAGCCGATCTCGTTGCTCTTGTATCCGGTGATGACCCGCACGTCGGAGTTGCCGGAGACGACGTTGAACTTCTCGCGGATGGTGCCGTCCTTGGCGAAGCCGGCGTCGATGGTCGCGTCGAATTTTTGTGCGATGCGGCGAGCATCGTCGCGGAAGCCCATGGCATTGAGGCCGGCGACGGCGACCCAGTTTGTGGGCGCCCAGCCGAACGGCTCATCCCACTGCAGGCCGGAGTTGAAGTTGCTCATGGACAGCCCGCCGGGCCGCTCGAAGAGATTCAGCTTGGCGACCACCTGGGTTGCTTCTTCGCGCGTAGCCACACCGGCCCAGAGCGGGTAGAGCGAGGAGATGTAGGCGTAGTTCGAAGACTTTGCATGGACGAAGTCCCAGTCCGCAAAGACGCCCTCTTTCTCGCGCCATAGATAGCGATGGATGGCGGCGCTGCGCGCTTTGGCAACGCGCTCCCAGTGCATGGCATCCTTGGGCTGCGCCAGCAGGTGGGCGAAGTGGGCCAGGTCCTGCTCATAGCGGTAGAGCAGGCTGTTCAGGCACACCGGCGCATAGTGATGCGTGGCTCCATCGAAGGGTCCGAAGCGGAAGCCGGGATCGAAGCCGGACTCGCGCATGGCGCGGTCACCCAGGTAGAAATCGCGGCTCAGCCGGTAGCCCGCGGCCCAGGCGCGCTCGCACACCACGCTTGCTTTCACATCGCAACTGGTCTCTTTGAGACGCGCCGCTTCGGCCGCATCGGGATGCTCGGAGCCTTTGACAAGGAAGCCTTCGCCCTGTCCGGGATGCGCAGCCAGCCAGCGAATCACGTCGGGGTAATAGGTGCTGTCGTCGGATTCTTCGGGCACTGGGCCATGGCCGTAGTCGAAGTAGCGCGCCAGTCCCGTTGTGCCGGCCAGGTGTTCGGGGCGCGACCATACGGAGAGGTCCTTCTGCGCGAGCGTGTAGGCGCGCTCCAGCCATGCGCGCGCATCGGTTCGCCCGGCTGGCGTGGCAGGGAAGCTGGCCGGATTCTCATAGACGGCGCGAATCATCGAGGTGAGAAACGGCGGCTGAGAACGCGTGAGGTAGTAGGTGCGGTTGGCGTTCAGCACGGCGCCGTAGTGCTCAATCTCGAAGAGGAAGTTATCCACCATGCCCTTGGCCAGGCTGGCGCGGCCATCTGCTTCCAATCCAAGAACGATGAAGTAACTGTCCCAGCCGTACATCTCGTTGAAGCGTCCACCGGGCACCACATAGGGGTTGGGCAGGTAGAGCAGGCCGGGCGCGGAGAGCTCTTCAGGTCGCACGTCCGCGAGCTTCTGAATGCGGCGCGGAAGCGACATAACCTTCACGCTGCACTTTTGCTCCAGGGCTGTCACTTCCGGCGGGGCGGGGACCTCCGCAGGCATGTAGATCACGGGATTCACGGTGACCTTGATGTCGACGAGGGAGTGGCAATCAGTCATGGAGCGCGTGAGGGTGTCCCACGCGGAGTGAATGTAGGCGAGCGTTGCGCCTGGATTGGGCGCAGGGTTAGGTCCGGCGCCGCTTTCCTGCGCCTGGAGATTTGAATTCCCGATTGCGGCTGCTGCAAGCAAAAACAAGTGGAACAGCTTCATACCAACTCCAACGTCGTGCGTTGCGGGTCCTCTGGAGTGTACCGCAAAGGCCGAGCAATTTGCTGCGTAGATTTGCTGCATGATTTTGATCGGCCGGGAACAGTTCCTTGGCATGCGGTGTCTACACCAGCACAGTGGTTCCGATTGGGATGAACGGAGTGCCGAGGTTTAGCGCCTTGAGTTTCCGCTCGCCGCCTTAGGTCGCGTGCAGACCGAGGCGCGAGTGGGTCAACCTCCTGCGCCTTGCGTCTAGCCCTCCGCCTCCCGGCCGGCGCGGCTGAAACAGCGACAAAGGGAGGCAGGCCATGTTTGAAGACTCCACCTTCGAATCCATGGGCAGAATCCGCACGCGCAGCCGCGGCTGGGCCGTCGCGGCTTTCGTCCTCAACAGCTCCATTCTGCTGGCGATCATTCTGGTGCCGCTCATCTACCCCCAGGCGCTGCCGCACGAGAGGCTGGCGTTTCTCATGGCTTTGCCTCCACCGCCGCCAGCGGCGCCTGCTCCTCCGCACCCGCCCGCCCACACCGCGCCGGGGCCTACGGAAAGATTTGAGGGGGTGTTTGTCGCGCCGCGCATCATTCCGGACGTTATCCGGATCATCACCCGGCCCGAGGCGGCGCCCGGCGGCGACCTTGCCTCTCTGGAGCCGGGGGAAGGAGTTCCCGGCGGTGTGGGCGATGTTTTTCGGTCCCAGCCGGCGCCCAGGGTGATTCATCCCGACGTGAAAGCCCCCGTACATCTTCCTTCCTCTCTTGCCGCCGGGCTTCTGATTCGCAAGGTCATTCCGCAATACCCGCAGCTGGCCCGAGCCATGCGCGCCCAGGGCACAGTGGTGCTGGCGGCCACCATCACCAGAGATGGAACCATTACCAATCTCCGCGTTGTCAGTGGTCCATCTGTGCTGCAGCAGGCTGCGCTCGATGCGGTGAGCCAGTGGCGCTATCGGCCTTACCTGCTCAATGGCCAGCCGGTCGATGTGGAGACGACGGTCAACGTCATCTTCACGCTGGGTGGCTAAAAGCTGCACGGACCCCGCATGCTGGATCAGCCGCCGGAAAGCTTCTCCCTGGTCAGCTCGTTCCATGTGGCAATCGATTCGGGCATGGGCGGGCTGACTGCGCCGGGCGCAACGCCCTCAATTACAGTTTGCGGCGCGACGTTGCCGCGCGCATCGCGCAGGATGCCCTTAACCCAGCCCACCGCGGCCAGACCGTCGCTCCCGGTAAAGGTTTGCTCGATGTAAAACCAGCGCTCGTCCCAGCAAACCAGGCGCGAGGTGAGCGTAAAGGCCGAGAAAACGGGGAGGGAGCGGCGATAGGTGATCCACACTGCGCCCAGCATCGGCTTGTAGCGCGAGCGGACGATGTGGTTGAGCAGCCCGGTGCGCGCCAGCAGGTGGGTGCGCGCGTAGTCCATGATGTTCAGGTAGCGCGCATTGTTCAGGTGCAGGTTGAGGTCGATGTCGTTGGGCCAGACGCGCATGCGCAGCCGGTCTTCGTCCAGAACACCCAAGGGCTGCAGCGGGCGCAGATGCTGGCGAATGGCCAGCGCCGGAATGCGGACAAAGCTGATGAAGTGCGACAATTCGGGTTCTCTCGAGCTTGCGGCTCTCTGGATCAAGTGTAGAGGAACATGCGATTTCAGCCTGTGATGGCTGTGCCTTGTGATCCTGATTAGCTGGCCAATTCTGATCGACTGGCGTCCTCATCGCCCTATCGGCGACAATCGCTGTTGCCATGGGAAAACTAAATCGCCGGGATTTTCTGATCACCGCTTCCGCCGCCACGCTTGCGGCCGCCGCAACCCCCACACTTGCCGCAACCCGTACCCAGCGCGTCTTTATCGGATCCAACACGCCCGAGGGAATTCTCGCTTACGACTGGAACCCGGTTAAGGCCGAACTTACGCGGGGTGGCGTGGTGGCCAGGCTTGCCAACGTCGATTGGGTCACCTACTCGCCGGGACGCGAGTTTCTTTTCGCTGCCTCGGAGGTCGATTCCTTCAACGGGAAGCCTACGGGAGAAGTGGCCAGCTTCCGCGTAAAGGAGGGCGGGCTGCAACCGGTGTCGGCGCAGAACTCGGCCAGCACGGGTACCTGTCATGTGGCCCTCGACCACAGCGGACGCGTGCTTCTCTCGGCCGACTACGGCGGCGGCAGCGCGGCCAGCTTTCTGGTGACGGACGGCGCTCTCAGCCCGGCGGTGTGGAAGGAGCACTACACGGTGCATGGGCCGAATACGGACCGGCAGCAAAGCGCGCACGCGCACTTCGCGTCGTTCTCGCCGGACAACCAGTTCGCTTACATCAACGACCTGGGCGGCGACATGATTCACATCTACAGCCTCAATGCGGCGACGGCCATGCTCACGCCCGCCGGGACATATCACGCGCGGCCCGGCGCCGGCTGCCGCACGCTGCACTTCCATCCCAATGGGCGCACGGCCTATTGCGTGAATGAGCTGGACTCAACCGTAGACGTTTTGACGTGGAATCGGGCGGATGGCGGGCTGACCTTTGTTACGCGCATCGAACTGCTGCCCGCGGGCTATCACGGCCCCACCACCGCTTGCGACACGGTCATCTCCAAGGATGGAAGGTCCGTATACTTTGCCAATCGCGACAACGATTTCTTGTATAGCTTCCGCGCCGATGCGAAGACCGGAGCCCTCACACCGATTCGCCGCTCCAATTGCGGCGGAAAGACTCCGCGCAACTTTGTGCTCGACCCGACGGAGCGCTGGATGCTTGTGGCCAACCAGGACTCAAACCTGATCAGCGTGTTTGCGCGCAACCCCGAGACCGGTGAGCTGGCTGAACAGGGCAAGAGCTTTGTGGCTCCCGCGCCGATGTGCATCCTGTTTTTATAGGAATTGGTCGAATAACCTGCCCAAAAACGATTTCCGTGAGGCAAGCGGGATTTCGTGGTTTCTCACCCTTTCGGTCGCCGCGGCGACCGAAAGGGTGGGGCACGGGGCGGTTGGGGCGGGGTGAGATTCTTCAATTCAGTTTCTTGGGCTCAAGTCTGCTGATTTTGCGCGAAGAAAGCAAAGATCAGGCCGATGGCAGAGCCGGCGAGCGGTCCGAGGAGCAGAAACGCGGTGGCAGAATTGAGCGAGTGAACCAGCCCCTGCGTGGCCGTGTTTCCGATGGCCAGGCCCTGGTATTGCTTCCAGGAGTCTGTCGAGGGCTGGATCGGGCCGGCGAAGTACAGCTCCATCAGGATTGCCGCGGCGGCCATCAGGCTGCCGGCCATGGCGCACCACAAGCCGGAGAGGGCTCCCATGCCGATGCTTCCACCGACCTTCGAGCCGCGCAGTCCGGCCACTCCACAAAGAATCACGGCGACACCCATCAGGCCCGGCTGCACATATATGGGAAGGACTCCGGGCCGCGCCGCGAGCAGGACGCGCAGCACAAGAACCAGGCCCGCCGTCAAGCCTATTTCTGCGCCCGCTGACAATGCTTTCCGGGTGGTCTCGTGGATGCCGCTGGAGATCCAGTAGAGCAGGCCCATGTAGGCCAGCAGCGTGACTGCGGGATCAATCGCGGAGGATCCGCCTACGGGTAGAATGAGTGCTTCCTGCCATGGCCAGAGGAGAAGGCCGAGAGCGGCAAGATTGACGGCCGCAAGCAGAATCAGCGGGAGCCTGAACGTTTGCGGCGCACCCGTGGCCATGCGATCGTGCCTCTCTTTGGAGATCGGTACCGGTGGAATTTGAGTCCTGATGCCCGGCTTCAGTCTAAATCCGCCAGCGAGGCCGCCGGACGATGACAGGGCGTTATACGCTCATCAAGGCTGGGCTGGAAAGAGCGCCGTCGGGCAGCGATTCTTCCTCGGCTCTTCTGGGGCGCGGAGAATCGACCGATACATGGGCCAGCTCCCAGGCGGAGCGGTCCTTGAGCAGGCGCGACACCAGCGCGGTATGCATGGCGTGCCCGGCGCGCTCGGCCACCACGTGACCCTCGATGCGACGACCGGCAAGCGCCAGGTCGCCGATCAGGTCGAGAACTTTGTGGCGGACGTACTCGTCGGAGTAGCGTAGCGGGCCGTTCTCCGGGCCTTTGGGTCCGAGGATGATGGCGTTGCGCGCACTCGCGCCGCGGATGAGGCCCATATCGCGCAATCGCTGCTCGTCCGCCTTGTATCCAAAGGTGCGCGCCGCCGCGATAAAGTCACCGTAGGTCTCCGCAGCCAGATCCACGCTGGTTGTTTGCCGGCCGATGGGGGCGGGAAAGTCGATGGTGTAGCGGATGCTATAGCCCGAGCCTGGATAGACGCCGATAAACTTGTTGCCTTCGCGGACCTCGACTGGACGCAGAACGCGGATGGTCTCGCGGCGCCGCCGCTGGGTGCGGATGCCCACCTTCAAAAAGGCATGCACGTAGGGCAGCGCACTTCCGTCCAGAATGGGCAGCTCCAGGTTGTCCAGCTCGACGATCACGTTGTCGACGCCCATGCCGATCAACGCGGAGAGCAGGTGTTCGGTGGTGGAAATGAGCACGCCTTGCCGCATCAGGCTGGTGGCGTAGCTTACTTTGGCCACATTGCGGCCGTTGGCCGGAATCTCGAAGTTGTCCAGGTCAGTGCGGCGGAAGACTATGCCGGAGCCCGCGGGCGCGGGCAAAAGGTGCATGGTGACCGGTGCACCGGAATGAAGACCTACCCCGTCAAACTCGATGGGCTCTGCAATCGTTTGTTCCAGGTGGGCCGGACTTCCCAAGCAACTCTCCCAATGCGCGAACAGGGCGCAACTGTTAGATTAGACGGGAATTGCCAAACCGGTGCTGTGGTATTTTTGCCACACTCTGCGCTTCCTGCGCCACCGGGATGGCTGTCGGCAGGGAGTTTGCCGGAGCCGAATCCGGGGGCTGCACACGGGTTAACTATCGTAGAATCAGAGAATCCACGGTAAGACCGCGCGAATCAGCTCCGGAAAGGTTCCTGAATGCCCAGCGTTGTTGACTCTCCGGTTTCCATGCGCGGCCTGTTGGCCGGAGCACGGCGCAGCCAGCCTGCAATGCTCAACCTGATCCGCCGGCTGGTCGAGGCTGAGTCGCCGTCGGACGACAAAGCCGCCGTGGACGCCTGCGTAGCGCTGGCTGCGGCTGAGGCCAGGGCTTTGGGAGGCCGCGTGAAGCTGCACCGCCAGCGGGCCTATGGCGATGTTCTCGAGGCGCGGTTCGGACCCGGAACGAAGGCCGGTTCGGCAAAGCCAATCCTTCTCCTGGGCCATCTGGATACGGTTTGGCCGGTGGGGACCCTCAAGTCCATGCCTTTTCGCGTGGCCGAGGGCAGGCTGCGGGGGCCGGGCACACTGGATATGAAGACCGGTGTCGCCATGGCGTTTACCGCCATTGAGTTGCTCGCCGAGGCAGACCTGCTCAACCGGGAACTGGTGCTGCTGCTGAACAGCGATGAGGAGGTGGGCAGCCCCGTTTCGCGGCCCATCACAGAGCGGCTGGCGGGCGAGTGCGGTGCGGTTTATGTACTGGAGCCGGCCCAGGGCCTGGCCTACAAGACGGCGCGCAAAGGTACCGGCAACTGGCGCATTGAGGTTAAAGGCAATGCCTCCCACGCCGGAGTGGATTTCGAGAAAGGCGCAAGCGCCATCCGCGAGCTGGCCCGAGTGATTGAGACGGTGAGCGGTTGGACCGACCTGAAGCGCGGGCTTACAGTGAGCGTGGGCCTGGTGGGCGGTGGGAGCAAAACGAATGTGATTCCCGCTGAAGCCTGGGCGGAGGTGGATGTCCGAATCGCCCGCAAGGCGGATGGTCCACGGATCGAGCGCAAGTTTGCCGGGCTGACGCCGGCTGACAAGCGTTGCACGCTTACGGTCACAGGCGGAATCAACAGGCCGCCGATGGAGCGGACTCGGGGGACGGTCAAACTTTACCGGCAGGCCAGGGCATTGGCTGCGGAACTTGGACTCGAGCTCGACGAAGCGGCCACCGGCGGAGCCTCGGATGGGAACTTCACTTCTGCGCTGGGTGTTCCTACACTGGATGGGATGGGCGCTGTGGGCGAGGGCGCGCATGCACAACACGAGTCAATTGTGCTGGAGCATCTGGCGCCACGAACGGCGTTGCTGACTGGGTTGCTGGCGCGGCTAACCTAGGCGCCTGCCCTCCGCCAGTCTCTCACTGGAGGCCGGTTGGGGTTCGTGGTTTCCGCTCTTTCGCAAAATACGCGAAAGGACGGGCACGGTGCAGTTTTGGATTGCTGAGAGCCGAATGGGCCCGGTAATTGGACAGATCATTACGGGTGCCACAGATAGTTCTGCAAGAAGAAGTAACCCGCGGTCACAAAGCCGATTACCGCAACCGACCAGCGCATGGCGCGCTGATTGACCTTGCAACTGTAATGCGCTCCCAGGTAGCCGCCCGCGGCAGCCAGGATGGCCATGACGAGGCAGAAGCGCCATTCCACGCGACCGGCGAGGATGAATGTGATGGACGGGATGCCGATGGAAACGGCTGCCGTGAGCACTTTGAGGGCATTCATCTCGTGAATGTCGTGGACTCCGCAGAAGCCGAGGAGCGCCATGACCAGGAAGCCGCCGCCGGCGCCGAAGTAACCCACATACACGCTGACCACCACCATGCCAACTATCAGGGTTGTGTTATAGCGGCGGCCACCGGAGAGCGTTGACAGCCAGCGGCCGAGCGGAAAGCTCAGCACGAACATGACAGCGGCAAAGAGCAGCAGCCATGGCAGCATTTCACGGAATCGCCGGTTGCCGGTGTGGAGCAGAAGAAACCCGCCCAGCCATCCGCCCAGTCCAGAGGCAACGGCGAGCGGCAGCAGCTTCCAGCTGTATTCGCGGAGGTGTCTCCGGAAGGCCACCAGCGAGGTGAGCTGGCCCGGCCAAAGCGCTACGGTGTTGGTGGCCTGCGCTGAGACCGCACCCACCCCAGCCGCGGTGCTGCTGGCCAGCAGCGCCGGCAACGATAGAAACGAGCCCCCACCGGCGATGGTGTTCAGCACGCCGGCCAGAAAAGATGCCACGGGGAGCCAGCAGGCTCGCAGAACATGAAGGATGACGAGGACCATAGATCAATGTACGGCAGCGCGCATAAAGATGTATAAGGTTTGCCTTTCCGGGCGCGCTCAATCCGAGTCTTCCGCCGCTGGGACTGCGGGCCGATCAAGAGGCTTGCGAGTGGGAGCGCCTGATACACTCCCGTCTAGAACTCATGGAGCTTCAACTCACAATGAAACACTCTGTTTTGATTCTCTTTCTGGCGGCGAGCGCTGTTGCCGGGATTGCCCAAACCCCTGCCAAACCGGCTGCTCCAGCCGCCAGCGCACCGCATGCGGCGACGGCGCCCCACACGGCCGCTGCCTCGTCCGCCGTGAAGCTGCCTCCGGGCGTTCCACCTGTCCGAGGCATTGTAAAGTCGGCCTTTGTCCTGCGCTATGAGGACATCAAGATCGGTACTGGCGCAGAGGCTGAGCCCAACAAGATGTACAAGGTCTTCTATACCGGCTGGCTTGGCAGCAACGGACGCGAGGACGACGGGCACAAGTTCGACTCCTCCTACGACCACCCCGGCCCCCCGGTTCTGGACAAGGACGGCAAGCCGGTGTTGGGAGACGACGGGAAGCCGAAGCACGGCGACCCTGCGCCCATGACTTTTCCTCAGGGGATGGGGCGGCTGATTCCCGGCTTCGACCAGGGCTTTTCGGGCATGAAAATCGGCGGCAAGCGCCGTCTGTTCATCCCTTGGCAACTGGCTTATGGCGCAAAGGGCAGGCAAGGGCCGGACGCGACGCATCCAGGAATTCCGCCCAAGGCCGACCTGATCTTTGACGTTGAACTGGTAGACGTGGTGGACATGCCGACGCCACCCACTCGCCCAGGGATGGGCGGAATGCCCGGTGGACACCCGATGCCTCCAGGCGCCATGCCGCATCCTCTCCTGCCTCCTACAGGAACTCCAGCTCCGGGGGCAGCTCCAGCCAAAACGCCTGTTGCGCCTGCGGCTCCGGGCACTGCGCCGTCTCCCACTCCCACTACAACTCCGGCCCCGACGACGCAACCTGCGCCTGCGGCTCCCGCTCCCGGATCCGTTTCCGGGACCACGCCGCCGGCAACAGCGCCTGCTGCGCCTTCAACCGCGCCGGCTCCCGCACAGGCGCAGCCGCAACCGCACAATTGATACGAACCGTGATTCGTGGCGAGGTCTCCCACCATTGCGCCAGAAAAAGGCGCAAGGATGGGACACGGTGTCAAGGTATTTGCAAGCCGGATCAATCATCCGGCGACTTCAAGCCACGCCGGCGGGCAGTTCCGGCGTGGCCTGGAGCAGTTGCCGCGTGTAGGCCTCCCGCGGCGCGGCGCACAGCGCTTCGGCCTCGCCTGTTTCCACCAGCCGTCCGCGCTTCATTACAGCAATGCGCGTGCTCAAATAGCGCACCAGCGGCATGGAGTGAGAGATGAACAGGTAGGTCAGGCCCAGCTCCCGCTGCAGCCGCTGCAGCAGGTTCACGATCTGCGCGCCGACACTGACATCCAGCGCAGAGACCGGCTCATCCAGAATCAGCAGACGGGGCCGCAGAGCGAGCGCGCGGGCGATGTTGATGCGCTGCCGCTGGCCGCCGCTGAACTCATGCGGAAGGCGCGCGAGGGCGGACTCGTCCAGGCCAACTTCGTTTAGCAATTCGATTGCCTTCGAGCGGAGTGCGGCGCGACTCGCCGGGATCCCTGCTTCGCGACGATGAATCACGAGCGGCTCGGTGACGATGTCCAGCACGTTCATGCGCGGGTTCAGTGCGCCGTAGGGGTCCTGAAAGACGGGCTGCATTTGGCGCCGCAGGCGGTGCATCTCCGGACGCGAAGCGAGCGCCACGTCTGTGCCGTCCACGCGGACTGCGCCACACGTCGGTTTCACCAATCCAAGAATCATGCGCGCCAGCGTGGTTTTGCCGGAGCCCGATTCGCCGACGAGTCCCAAGGTCTCGCCAGGCTCGATGGTGAGCGAGACGTTGTCGACGACAGTCTGCATTTGAGTGCGCAGGCCTGCGCGCCGGGCATAGCTCTTCGAGACCGCCTCGACTTCAACCAGCGCCATGGTTCGATGGTAAATGCACTGAACCCACGTTCGCCGCAAAGACGCGGCGAGAGCGGGGCACCTGGACCTAGGCTAATCCAGCTTGGGATGCAGCCTGTGGAAGCCCGTCGCCTGCTGGTAGGCCGAGCCAAACGCGGCCAGCTTTGCGTCCTGATAGTGTCCGGCCAGGAAGGTCAGCGATACCGGAGTGCCGGGGCCACCGATGTCGTCGTTGTCGCCGTCGTCCACCTTGGGAGGTCTGGGTGCGTCGTCACCGCGCAAGCCGTTAGGGACAATCAGAGCAGGATGACCGGTGAGATTCGTGGCTACCAGTTGCGTGCCGGTGGTCGGAGTGACGATGATGTCCACTGATTCGAAGAGCGCCGAAACCTGCTGCACGGCGAGCGTCCGCGCGCGGTTGGCCTGGATGTACTCGACTGCGGGGTAGAAACGCGCGATGCGGAAGTCGTTGGGCCAGTCTTCGACGCCCTGCTCGGTGAGCAAGGCATCGCGGCCGGAGGTGGTGAGGTCGTCGAAGGCCGCCGCAGCCTCGGCTGTGAGCAGCGGGGTCATGGCGCCATAGGGCAGCTTGGGCAGCTCCACCGGAATCAGGGTCACGCCCATAGCCCGCAGCTTGTCCAGTGCGGCCAGGTCGTAGCGGCGGTCGTAGTCACGCCGTGCGCGGCCGATCTGCCTCTGCGCATTGCTTTCCTCTCGCTTCTTTTTCTCCTCTGCGGTTTCGCTGGGTTTGGCTTCTTCGCGCTTGAGCGGCTCCTGCGGGTCGAATTCGCTCTTCAGGTAGCCGATGCGGAGCTTCTTCCAATCGAGGCCGGCATCCCAGTGGAAGTCAGCGGGGGCGACGGAGGCATCCTTGCCGTCCGGGCCGTAGATCGACGCCAGTACCAGCGCGCAATCCTCTGCGGAGCGGGCGATGGGGCCTAGCTTGTCCATGGTCCAACTGAGGGCCATGGCTCCGGTACGCGGCACAAATCCAAAGGTGGGACGAAGGCCGGTGACGCCGCAGCGCGTGGACGGCGAGGAGATGGAGCCCAGTGTCTCCGATCCGATGGCGAAGGGCACGCATCCGGCGGCCACGGCGCTGGCCGGGCCGGCCGAGGAGCCGCTCGATCCCTGATTGGGATTCCAGGGATTGCGCGTCCAGCCGCCAAACCAGTGGTCGCCCATGGCCAGCGCGCCGAGGGTGAGCTTGGCGACGAGCACGGCGCCGGCCGTGTCGAGCCGCTGCACTACGGTCGCATCTTCGTCGATGACCTGGTGCTCATACCCGCCCGCGCCCCATGTGGTGGGATAGCTTTTGACGGCGAGGAGATCTTTCGCGCCCCAGGGAATGCCGTGGAGCGAGCCGCGATAGTGGCCGGCGGCGATCTCTTCGTCGGCCTTCTTCGCCTGCGCCAACGCGCGCTCTTCGGTGAGTGTGATGGAGAAGTGCAGCTTGGGGTCGTAGCGCTTGAGGCGGTCGAGGCACATCTTTGTCAACGCCAGCGATGAGACCTTTCGCGATTGGATCAGTGGTGACAGCTCAGAGACCGTGGCAAAGGCGAGGTCCTCAATCCGAGCCGGCATTTGCGCGTCGTACAAAGCTCCGCCGATGCCGCCACCAGAGGCATTCTCTTTGCGGGCAGGCAACGGGGTAGTCGCCGGCAGCGGATGAAACACGAACGCCGGCGCCAGAGAGTTCGGCAGCTTCAGCTTGCGGAGGGCCTTCATGGAGCCGTTCTGGTCAACGAGGCCATCGATCATCATCTGCTTCTGCTCGGCCGTAAACGGCCCAATGCCGGCGAGCACGGCAGCTTGATCGATCATGTCGGATGTAATCTTCGGAGGCTTCGACTGGTCGGTGCCCCCTGCTTCCTGGGCCTGCACGGCCAATGTGTACAGAACTCCTGGCAGCAGCGCTGAGGTGATCCCGGCGCGACTGCATGCAGTCAGAAATCCGCGACGATCCAAGGTCATGGTTGATGCTCCGCTCTTTTGTGATGCTGAATGAAACCAGGCTGATTGAGGTTCTTGGTTTCCCACCCTTGCGCCAGGAAGAAGGCGCAAGGATGGGGCACGGAGCAAGTCTACTTCCCGGCTGCATCTACTTGTAGGCGGGCTTTCGCCATGGCGTCGAGGCGGAGCTTTGCCTCTGCTTCGTAATTCATGCCGGCGGGAGTTGATGGGTTAGCTTTCATACGCTCCACGTAAAGGTTGATGCGCGCGGCAAAGCCCGAGTCGAGCGCGGCAACCGCGGCCTGGGCCTGGGGCAGCAATGAGCGGAGGCGGGCAATCTCGTCCACGGCGGTTTCGGGGTGGTAGCCGAGGCGGTCGCCGGTCTGCATGGCTTCCACCAGCACATCCGGCGGCGCGGAGATGGGCATGGTCTGGTTGACTGCATCGTAGGCTCCGCGCAGCCGCGTCATGATGCCGGCGAGACCATCCAAATCGCCGCGGCGGGCGGCGAGGCCAGCGGCGCGGCGCACTTCCACGGTGACTTTGGCAGCTGTGCTGAGGCTGGGAACGGGAACGATGGTCGTTAGAGTGTTGCCTTCATAAGACCATCCTCCCTTGCCGGTCGGTCCGGCGCGCTTAACGGCGACGCCGTTTACCGTGATGGACGCGGGCGGCCAGTCGGCGGGCAGGCGCAGCTCAAAGCCGCGCGTCTTCAGCATGCCGGGATAGCTGCCCTCGACCGGGCCGATCTCCACCTTGAGCGTGTCGCCGGTCTGCTCTGCCTTGATAGGCGTGCGCGCAAAGACGCCATGCTGGTACTCGACCGATGCGCCTGAGTCTTCATAGACGGAATAGCTCGAGCTCTTGCCGGGCGCGAGCGGCCACACGTTGACGATCAGCGGATCGACCGGCTTTTCGCCGGTGTAGCGCATGGGCGGCTGCATGGGGACGATGGCTCCGGCGCGAAGGTAGACGGGTGTCTGGTCGATGCTGAAGCTGCGCTCTACCGATGTTGGCCCGGCGAAGTGCTTGCCTGTGGGCCACTCGATCCACTCGCCCTCGGGCAGCCAGACGCTTTCCGTTGCCAAGCCGCTTGTCTTGTCTGCGGGGGCGACTACTGGGCTGGCCAGCATCTGGTCGCCGAAGATGTATTCGTTCTTGCTGTCGTAGGCGGCTTGCTCCTGCGGCCAGTCGTAGTAGAGCGGGCGGAAGAACGCGACGCCAGTGTCGTAGGTCCGGCGCGCCTCGGTGTAGAGGTAGGGCTCGAGGGCGTAGCGCAACTGGAATGTGGAGCGAAGGATGGAGGAATAGGGCTCGGGATAGGCCCAGATGCGGCGCTCCGCCTCAGGATTTTTCGTTGTGTGCGTGCGCAGAATGGGGCTGAAGGCGCCGAACTGCACCCAGCGCGTATAAAGCTCGGGCTCCACGGCTCCGGGCATGTGGCCGCCGATGTCGTGGCTCCAGTAAGCGTAGCCCACGTTGGCCGCCGTGGCCGTAAACCAGGGCTGGAAGGCCAGCGAATCCCAAACCGAAACCGAGTCGCCGGAGAAGCCGATCTGGTAGCGATGGTTGCCCAGGCCGCCCCAGCGATGGAACAGCAGGGGCCGCTTGCCCTCGCGCTGCTGGTCGGTGAAGTGGACGTAGTTGAGCCACCAGGTGGGCATCACGCCCGGCAATTCCGTCCTCTGCTCCTGCTGCCAGTCGAGCCACCAGAAGTCGATGCCCTGTTTCTCCAGCGGATGGTGCAGCAGGTTCATGTAGTTGGTGGCGAACTTCTTGTCGGTGATCTGGAAGGGAACGTACTTGCGGGTTGCCGGATCGATGCCCATGGCCTTCGCCATTGCAGGATAGGCCTTTTCCCAAGGCTCGACGCCCGAAGCGGGGTGAAGGTTGAGCGTCGTCTTCAGGCCCTCGGCGTGCAATTTGGCGAGGAAATCATCGGGATCGGGAAACAGCACCTTATTCCACGTGTAGCCGCTCCAGCCGAGAGAATGGTTCGACTGATCTTTTTCGCCCATGGCCTCGAGCTGCTCGCGGCTGATGTGCCAGCCCATGTCGATGACAAACACGTCCAGCGGCACATCGTTCTCGTGGAAGCCCCGGACCAATTGGTCGAGCTCCTGGTCGGTGTAGTCCCAGTAGCGCGACCACCATGCGCCGAAGGCGAAACGCGGCGGCAGGGGGATGCGGCCGGCGACTTTAACATAATCGCCAAGCGCCTTGCGGTAGTCGTGGCCGTAGCCGAAGAAGTAGAGGTCCTGGCGGTCGCCTGCGGGGCGCTCCATCACCCACGGCCAGGGACTCTTTTCGCCCTCCTTGAAGCTGAAGTCGGCGGAGTCGAACAGGGGACGGGTCGAGTCATCCACCAGCGCCCAGCCTGACCGCGAAACCAGGCCCGGCTCGATGGGCTCGCGGGTCTTCGAGCCCAGCGCGCCGTCGAGGGTGCGCGTGGTGCCCTGAAGGTTGTTGGGGTCGGTGAGGCCGGGATGCCAGACGACCGGCTTGCCGTCGACGGTGAGTTCGATGGTGAGGTTCTCGGGCGTAAAACGGTTGTCCGCGTCCGTCGCAGAGCGGGACCTATACGTCACCTTCAATGCGCCCGTGCTGATCTCATCCAGCCGGTTGGCGCCCATGTCCTCGTATCGATGCTCGAACTTCGGCACGGGCAACCGCCGGTTCAAAAACACGAATGAAGCATGATCCTCAAACTTCCCATTTGCGGCCCACTCCATGCGGATCAATTCCGGCGTCAGCACGGTGAACCGTGCTTTGCCCAGCGTAACTACGGCCTTTGGGTCGGCGACCGGATCGGTGCTCTCTGCGCTTGACCTGGCTGATGCCGGCGGTGCTGCTGTTCCAACTGGCTTTGCCGGCTGACCGGCAGCCGATGACGGCGTTAATGCTGTGAGTCCAACGGTAAGTGAGATTGCGAGCGGGATTGCGGCAAGTGGTACAAAGGAAATACGCACACGTTCCTCCTGTTTTTGCATCAACGGAAGGGTAACATCGCGGGGCGGAGAGGCGGAAAATGGGCGGGTCAACGGGCCAGCAACTGCTTCAACTGCGTCTCGATCGCCGCCGGATCGGTCTCGCCCTGGAAGCGCGCACGCACAACACCCTGCCTGTCGATCAGGTAGGTCAACGGCAAACCAAGGACGCCGCCGTAGAGCATGCCGAGACGGGCATCGCCCATGGCCACGGGGTAGTTCAGGCTGAGCTTTGCGGCAAGTTTGCGCACGGGCGCGTCGTCGTCGTCCATGGAGATCCCGACTACCTGAAGGCCTTGCGAGCCATATTGACGCTGCCACTCTTTGAAGACGGGCATCTCCGTCTGGCAAGGGGCGCACCAGGTGGCCCAGAAGTTGAGCAACACGATCTTGCCGCGCAGGCGGCCGAGATTGACCCTCTTACCTTTCAGGTCTATGCGTGTGAACTCCGGGGCCTTGCTATCGAGGAGGGACTCGGCTCCAGAAGCAGTGGCTGAGGTACAAGGAGCAAAGCACACTCCCAGCAGAAGGCAGGCCATCAGCAGGCGACGAATTCGAGCGGGGCGGCCCGGCGCGGAAGCAGTTCTTTCTCTATTGTCCACGCTCAACCGGATACCCCTTGTCGACCCAGCCGGTTCCGAAGTTGTCGGCAATGTAGAGGGCCTTGACGTTGATGAACCCAAGATCGTGGAGGAGCTTGAATGCGCGGCCGATGTTGGGGCAGCGCTCCCAAGGGCAACAGCCGCAATAGATCACGATGAAGGTGGAGCGGGGAAGCGGCGCAACCCGTTGCTGGAGGAGCGCGCGGCCCGCTTCCTGCGAACCCGGACCGGCGTACTCCGAACCGGCAATGTGCGCCTGCGAGAAAAGCACGTGCGAGCCGACCTGCAACACCAGGGGCTTCTTCGCGCCCTGGGCGTGCAGCATGAAGTTCAACTCCTCAGGCTGAAGAAGCTGAGTTTTGGGAATGGAAAAGGCACTCTCCGGCGAAACGGCGGCTGCGGGTCCTTGTGCGCGGACGAAGGACTGCGAGGTAGTCAAAAGCGCCAGAACGGCAAGCGCGAGCGTCCTTTGAATCTGACCAAGTCTCATGGCGGAATCTCCGCAACCAGTCTACCGCCGTGAGCTTGGCCAGGCTGCAACCGGAGGGTCATGCAGACAAAAACATATCGGTTCGGGCGCGGTGATCCGGCGCCTAATGCGAGACGAATGGCTGCGAGACGATCCAGGTCAAATGGTTTTGAGACTGTTATGGAAATCGTGTACCAGGATCGCGGCGGCGATGCCGATGGCCGCCCCTGCAATGGCAACGATGACGATGACCTTGGTCCCTGTTCCCATCTTGTCGTTGTGCACCCCGACCACCTGCGCGTATTGGATCTCCTGCGGCTGGGCGGCGCCCTTGGGCTTGACCGTGAAGCTTTGTTCGCCGACGCTGACAATGACACCTTTGGCCTCGGTCTTATCGGCCATGGTTATGCGAACACCCTGGCCGACGCCGCGCGCCTGCACTTTGGCTTTCATCGCCGCCGGATCAACGGGCTTGTTTGCCGCCATGGCGAAGTTGTTGCTCAATAGAGCCGGAATCAAGAGCATCGCCGTGAGGCGAGCCAGCTTGGAGAGAGCCATAACCTTTCGACCTCCTGGGAACGGATATGAGACTGTATGCCCATTGCCCTTGCAAGGCTCGATGCCCCTCAAGGATGGGTCAGCAAATGGGTGCAGGGCCCGTAGTCCTTATCCAGCTTGTCGATGACAAAGCTCGGCCTGTCGCTCACGCCGTTTACCTTCTTCTTGCGCGAGCCCGTCACTTTCACGCGGTCTCCAGAGCGGATGCCGGTTGTGGCTCCCAGCAGCCCTAGGCTCTGGTTGCCTTCCATTTGGAGTTCCAGGCCGTTGGGGCGGTCCGCTACGCATCCTCTCACCGTATGTCCGTGACGAACCGCAAAATAGACGCCAACACCGACGAGGGCAACCGCAGCAACCAGTGTGGCGACAATCAGCGTGGCCTTTGAGGTTGTACCGAGACCGTCCAGGGCAGCGTGGGAGCGCACCTGCGCCTGCGCACTCGCCGGAAAGAGAAGAACGCAGACGAGCAGAGCTGCAATGCAACGGGAAAACCCCTTGGTCATAGGAGCCTCGATTGTCTGAACGTGAATTCCGGGAAAGGGGACTGCTGGTACAGTCCGCGTGCTGAACTGCAAATGTCAAGAAGAATGAGTGCGATTTACCGGCTTTTTTGATGAATGCACTGGGGGCAAAGCAGAATGGGTGGACGTCAGTTACTACGTTACAAATAAACCTCGGCGGTTCGAGAACCGCTGTCGCGCGCCCCAGTGCTGGCTTCATTGATGCTGCCCGGCCAGTCCAGAGCATGCCTCAGGGCTGAAGCCCGCGTTGAGTCTCCTCGCCTTATGCGGGGGTTGAAACCCCCGCCTTCCTCCGTTTCGAGTTTTTTGCGCAAACTGTAACGCCGTGCCCTTTCAATGACTGATTCATACAATCGGCTCCAGGCGCGCCGGTGCATGTGTCGAATTATCGAAAATGAGGGTTGGTTAGAGCGGGGCGCAGACGGCGAACGTCGCGGAGAGCATGCGCGGGATTTCATCCGCATGCGCGGGCTTGCCGAAATGCCAGCCTTGAGCCAGGTTGCATCCCATCTCGCACATTATGCCGGCCTGCGTCACGGTCTCCACTCCCTCAGCCACGGTGACGAGCCCAAGGCTCCTTCCCAGGCCGACGACAGCGGCGACGATGGTTTGGCACGCCCGGTTTTGGGTGATGGCGTTGACGAAGTATCGATCCACCTTCAATTCGTCGAAGGGCAGATCCTGCAGGTGGAGCAGCCTGGAGCGCTCCTTGCCGAAATCGTCAAGGCAGAGCTTGCAATGGAGCGCTTTCAACTCGCCGGCTACCGATTGAGCGAGAGGCAGATCCTCAAACAACGCGCTTTCGGTAATTTCGATGGTGAGCCGGTCGAGCGGAAAGCCGCCGCGTGCCGCGGCCTCCGCGATGTGGGCAGGAATGGTCATGTCCAGCAGCTGAAGAGGCGAAATCTTGATGGAGAGCCCGAGCGAGCCGGAGAGCAGAGGAGCCGCGGCGAATATTTTTGCCAATAGCTTTTGCGTAAGGGTATTGATGAAGCCATGCGTCTGCACGATGGGAATAAAGGCATCCGGCGGAACGGCGCCCAGCCGGGCATGATTCCAGCGGGCCAGAACTTCAAAACCAGCCAGCTGCCCGGTCAGGAGTTCAACCCGCGGCTGGAAGACCGGAAAGAACTCATCCTCAGCAAATGCCCTGCGAACATCTTGCGGGTCCAGGAACATGGCGTAACTCTACGACAGGGAAGAGGAAATCGCCACGGAAAAGTTGCGTGTTTAGAGCGAGATGGCCAGGATTTGGCAACAGAGCAGGTGCAGCTGGAGCCTGGAGGCTGACTGAACTCCGAACGGAGCTTTGGCCGAGGCTTTACACTGACTTCGAGCAAGTGTGGAATGGCCGGGGGAAGTGGCGGAGCCAAGAACGGCCAGCGCGCATCACATGCACGAGGTCAGGATGGATAGTCAGGCAAATGTCCCGCACAGGGCCGCGCTCACCGATTACCTGGCTGCTGAGCGCACTCTGCTGGCGTGGATTCGGACGGGGCTGGCCTTGATGGGATTCGGTTTTGTCGTGGCGCGCTTCGGGCTGTTTCTCCAGCAACTGCAGATCCTCCAGCGCGCTCCCGCGGTGACGTCTTATGGATTGTCGTTATGGTTTGGCACCGCGCTGATCGCGGCTGGAGTCCTGGTCAATGCTTTTTCCGCGTGGCGCCACCTCCGCCTGGTACGCGAACTGGATGGCGGAACTGCGTCGCACGCTCATCCCGCAACACTGGCTATCGCGACCGCTTTCTTTCTGGCGCTGGTTGGGCTCGCCATGGCCATCTATCTTATTTCGGTCAGGACCTCCGTTCGCTTGTAACCGGAGGGCAATTAGGAGATAGCGATGACGCGCACACATGGCAATGGCATGGCCGACATCCCCAGCAACCACTCTGTAGACCAGACCGTCGAAAAGCTGAAGGGGCTCCTCGAAGCCAAGGGAGTAACCCTGTTTGCTCTGGTCGACCACAGCGGAGAAGCGGAAAAGGCGGGAATGAAGATGCCCGCCACTAAGCTTCTGATCTTCGGCAGTCCCAAGGCCGGCACGCCCGCGATGCTGGCCGCTCCCAGCATTGCCATCGACCTGCCGCTCAAGGTGCTGGTCTGGGAGGACGGCGGCGGGAAGGTGTGGGTTTCCTACAACAGTCCTGCGTATCTCGCGGAGCGGCATGGCGTTCCCGCGGAGCTGATGCCGAACATCGCGGTTGTGGAGGCGCTGGCGGCCAAGGCCGCGGAGTAATGCGGGCGCGGCAATGTCGAAGGCACTGATTGACGGCACTTCCAAACCGAAGCGCTAATTGAGGGATAACTCTTCCGGATCACGCGCAATCGACGCTCTGTGCCAGCGTGCCGCGAATGACAGCGCGGCGGGAGCTTTAAGGGGTTTGTTTGGTTCTGCCGGCTATGGTTATCCGGCGTCATTTCGCCAACAGCTTTTTAATCGCGCGGAGTTCGACGCGGCGCTTTTCAGTGGTTCTGGGGTAAGCCATCTTGAGATCTCCCAGGACATCAAGGACGATTTGGGAGACAATCAGCCGGGCATTCTCCTTATCGTCGGCGGGGACAACGTACCAGGGCGCGTGATGAGTACTTGTGGCATGAAGGCACTCCTCGTAGGCCGCCATGTACTGTTTCCAGTACTTCCTTTCGTGAATATCGGAGGGGCTGAACTTCCAGTTCTTTTCCGGCTCATCAATGCGCTCAAGGAACCGCTTTCGCTGCTCCTCGTAAGAAAGGTGCAGAAATATCTTGATCGTTTGCGTGCCGTTGCGATGAAGGTGCTTCTCCAGATCCACGATTGAGCCATACCTCTGCTCCCAAATGTTCTTCTCGTCATGCAGGTCGCGGGGTAGCCCCTGGCTGCGAAGAAGCTCCGGATGTACTCGAACTACGAGCACCTCCTCGTAATAGGAACGATTGAAGATGCCGATTCTGCCGCGCTCCGGAAGCCTGCACGTGGTGCGCCAGAGAAAATCGTGTTGGAGTTCCTCGGCGCTGGGCTGCTTGAAACTGTAAACCTCGCAACCCTCTGGATTGACCCCGGACATGACATGCCGAATAGCACCGTCCTTTCCGGCGCCGTCCATCCCCTGAAAGATCACCAACAGTGCGTAGTGGTTCGACGCGTAGTGCAACTGCTGCAGCGAGCTCAGCTTCTCCATATGCTCGAGGAGAATCTCCTTATACTGCTTCTTCGACTTGTAATAGGGGTCGACAATCGTCGGCCACTTGCTGAGGTCGACCTCCTTCCCGGGTTGTACACGGAAGTCCTTCGTATCGATTTTCATCTTCCTCCCTCCTGCTTTCACCTAGGCAATTCCTCACGAGATACGAAGACGGGCAAAGGCAGGGACTTTGACCAGGCCAATGACCACGCCGAATGCGAGCGCAGAGCCAAACTCGCCGGCGATGATTTCAATGGGCAATGGCGCCATTGCGATTCTCCGTAGCGCGAGCGTCGAAATGATGAGAATGCCGGCCAACAAAAGGGGCGCGAACCAGACGCTGGGACGCAATCCCAACAACTGCTGGAGCCGGGACGCCCAGGTTGCTTGCGGTTTTGAGCTGATCGCCAGCAACGTTCCCGAGTCCGCCGGAATAAATCGGCAATCCCTCATTCAACATGAACTCCATGGAGAAATATGCAATTGTCGACACGCCCGAACGCGGATGCGTCTTTTGAAACCACGCTTCCGACTCTGTGGCGAGAGTTTTCTCGCGGAGGAGATCTGCCAAGTGTCTTTGAAAATGTGGATCGGAGGTAACGGTCTGCAGCTTTTCCTGGGAGATGGTCTGCAGCAGAACCCAGGGATTGTGGGTCAGCTCCCAGAGTTCGAGATCGAGCTGCTCCCAAAGCTGGGCCGCCGAGTGTTTGAACGACCATCCGAGGTTCAGGGCCAGGTCAGTGAGAGCATCTGAAATGGCCGCATCGAGGGGACGACCGGCGATTGTCGAGCTACTCATAGACAAACTCCTCTTATGACTTCGGCTCAGGCGCTTTGCGCGCTGCGAGACAGCGTTTCCGAAACAATGGCCTGGGCTTCTTGCTCGATCTTTCGTAGATGGTCCTGGCCAATGAAACTTTCGGCGTAAATCTTGTAGATATCCTCCGTGCCTGAAGGACGTGCCGCAAACCAGCCATCCTTGGCAATCACTTTGATTCCTCCAATCGGATTGCCGTCTCCCGGAGCGTTGGTCAGAATCTTCTGGATCGGCTGACCTGCTACTTCTGTAGCGTGAATGTCGGATGGGGATAATTTTGCCAGGGCGGCCTTCTGTTCGGGCGTAGCGGGAGCATCGATGCGTTCGTAAACGGGATCTCCCAGATCGCGGGTGAGCTCGCGATAAATCTCACCCGGATCTTTGCCCACGCGCGCCGTGATTTCTGCTGACAGCAAGCAAGGAATGATTCCGTCTTTATCGGTGGTCCAGACGCTGCCGTCGCGCCGGAGAAAGGAGGAACCGGCGCTCTCTTCGCCGCCAAAACCCAGACGGCCGGCAAGCAATCCTTCGACAAAAAACTTGAAGCCCACCGGAACTTCATAAAGCCGCCGACCCAGGCGATTGCTGACACGATCGATCATGCTGCTGCTCACAACGGTCTTGCCGACGGCGACGTCCCTACTCCAATTGGGCCGGTTCGCAAACAGATAGCTGACGCACACTGAAAGGTAGTGATTCGGAGGTAGCAGCCCGCTTCCTTTGGTCACGATGCCGTGGCGGTCGTGATCGGTATCGCTGGCAAACGCAATATCGAACTTGTCTTTCAATGCGATGAGTCTCTGCATCGCATAAGGCGAGGAAGGATCCATGCGAATCTTTCCGTCCCAATCCACAGTCATGAAGCGAAATGTAGGATCTACAGATTTGTTGACGATCGTCAGATCGAGGCCATACTGCTCGGCAATCCGCGGCCAATAATCGATGCCTGCTCCCCCGAGGGGATCGACGCCAAGCTTGATCTTGGCGTCGCGCACCGCGTTCATGTCGACAACGCTATTGAGATCGCCGACATAGACGCTCAAAAAGTCGTGCTTGTGTGTTGTGGGCGCGTGCATAGCTTTGGCAAACAGCGTGCGCTTCACACCGTCGAGGTTGCGCTCAAGAAAATCATTGGCTTTCGATTCAATCCAGGAAGTCACGCTCGAATCCGCCGGTCCTCCATGCGGAGGGTCGTATTTAAAGCCGCCATCATCGGGAGGATTGTGAGACGGGGTGATGACGATGCCGTCGGCAAGTCCCGACTTTCGTGCGCGGTTGTAAAGCAGAATCGCGTGGGAGACGGCTGGGGTAGGGGTATATGGCGTGCCATCGGAGATCATTACTTCGACGTTGTTTGCCGCAAGCACTTCCATCGCGCACGCGAACGCCGGCTCGGACAGAGCGTGAGTATCCATCCCCAGGAACAGCGGCCCGTCAATCTTCTGGATTTTGCGGTAATCGCAAATCGCCTGCGTGATGGCCAGGATGTGCCACTCGTTGAAGGCCACGTCGAAAGCAGATCCGCGATGGCCGGACGTACCGAAGGCGACCCGCTGCCGCGGATCGCTCAGATCGGGCCGTAACTCGTAATAGGCTGTGACGAGCTTGGGGATGTTTACAAGAATGGATGGGTCAGCCGGCTTCCCGGCTGCAGGGTTAATTGTCATGCAGTACCTCGCAGTCATCCGTTAAGAGAATTGCGCTCGATCGAGGTTCGAGCCGAAAAACGATTTGGCCCTCCATGGAAGGTCCTTTCCCGGAGTCGAATCAATCGTCGGGGGCAGCTCGCGAAGTATCGACCGCCAAACGCCAGATATTCCCGGCCGGCGAGACGGGAATGGAAAAATCAACCGATCTGGCGTCGGCGTTAAACAAGAGGAACAAGTCGGCTTCAGTCCGTCCTGGAATCATACAAGCAAGGGAATTCTGCAACTGGTCCGCCCAGTTGGGAGCCGCGCCGTTTGGCGCGAACCACTTTACCCCGAGTGAAGCGGTGGATCTCCTTATGCGCAATCTGCCTGTATGATCGGGCAGTTCGTCGTCGGGGAAAATGCTTCCGGGCACGATATCGGAACGCATGATTGGACTCCTCCCGATTCTCTCAGAGATCCAGACTCGCACCCGCGTTTGGCTGAGAACAATATGGGAGCACGTTCCCCGGCCGCGCTGCGAACCTCTCGCGTGAAAAACCGATGAATCCTCGCACCAACGTGGCGATCTCAATCTGCCGCCGCACCTTCATAGCCGGAGCCCTGCCGGCCACGTTTCCAGATCGTCGTTTTTGGAACGGCCCGGAACCGGTCCCGCCGTGTGAATGCGCTCTGAAACGCTGTTGAATCTAAAGAAACGAAGGGGATGAGCGGTTGATTTCGATTTCCAGAAGATCAGGCGTGTCCATCGCCAGAGCCTCGCGAAGCGCCACGTTCGAGGTCTCCAGGACGAACGATCCTGCGCCCATTAAATCATAGTCCTATGATGCCGCGGGCTCACCAAGAGACTTAGGAGATTCAGATTCCCGAACTTTTTGCCGACGCTCCGACTGCCAAGGTGTCGGCCGTTACCGTCGGTCAATTGATTCTTCACCCCACCTCTGGCTCAATAGCAAAGAATGCGAACGTGGGCAAGGCCTTCGAGCTCACTGCGGGTGATTGGGACGTGTGCAGTCTTGCTTAAGGCGGCCGAAGCTCAAGCATCTGCAGAAAAGGGCGGTATCGGGAAGATCTTGCTGGTGCCTTGAACTGGTTGCCGGACTTGCAATGTCTCATCGGAGAATCGAAATGAGGAAAAATCACCGCGTTGCAGGCTGGCTCAACGAATTTTTCATGCTTCTATCCTGCGCAAAGCGGCATCTGACCGTTAGCCAACGGGGGTGAGAGGAGAGGACGATGCGCGTATTTGTTGGAGGGGCAAGCGGAGCGATTGGCGAACCGCTCATTGCGGAGTTGTTGAAGAAGGGACACTCCGTAGTGGGCATGACAACCAGTGAGGCGCGGGCGAAGGATTTGAAAAGCCAGGGAGCCGAGCCGGTAATCGTGGACGCGCTCCATGCAGAGGATGTGGAGGCTGCGCTGCGGCGGGCAAAGGCTGAAGTGGTGATCGATGAATTGACGTCGCTGCCAAAGGAACAGAGTGATATGCCGAAGTATGCGGCGGGTGACAGGAGACTAAGGATTGAGGGCGGAGGGAATTTATTTCGAGCGGCAATCGCAAGCGGTGTGCAGCGGTATCTACAGCAGTCGAGCGGATTCTTTTTGAAGGCGGCGAAAGGGACACTGGCGGACGAGTCGTCTCCGTTGGATGTAAATGCGAGCCCGAGTGTGGCGGCGAGTGCGCGGACGTATGCGGAACTGGAGACACGGCTTTTCAGTTCCAATGCAATTGAGGGCGTGGCTTTGAGATATGGGTTCTTCTATGGACCGAAGACGTGGTACTTCCCCGGCGGGGCCGCGGCGAATATGGTGATGCAGCAACAGAATCCGGTGGTGGGTAAGGGCGAGGGCGTTTGGTCGTTTGTGCATATCCACGATGCAGCGGCAGCAACGGTCGCGGCGCTGACCGCGGAGCCGGGCGTATACAACCTTGTAGATGACGACCCTTCGCCGCAGGACGTATGGCTGCCTGCGTTTGCGAGGTTTCTCGCTGCTCCCGAGCCGCCGCATATAAGCGAGAAAGAAGCGAGAGCAATCGCAGGGGACGATCTGGTGCATTACGCGACGAAGCTGAGCGGGGCCTTGAATGCGAAAGCGAAGCGGGCTCTAGGGTGGAAACCCCGAAGGTTGGAGTGGCTGGAGGCATAAGTAAACGTCGCCAGAGCTCCGCACAATCTTCCGCAGTTTGCTAGATGTCGAGGTTCTTTACGTCGAGAGCGTTGTCTTCGATGAACTTTCGGCGCTTTTCGACGTCTTCGCCCATGAGCGTGGTGAAGATTTCGTTGGTTTCGACGATGTCCTCCAGCCTGACCTGGAGCAGGGTGCGCCGCTCGGGGTCCATGGTGGTTTCCCAAAGCTGCGAACTGGTCATCTCGCCCAGCCCTTTGTAGCGCTGCACGGAGTAGTCCTTCTTGCCGGTCTCGACGATGTGGGCGTACAGATCGCGGGCGGTCTGCTTTTCGACCGGCTCGCGCAGCATACGGGCGGTGCGGCGGGCCTGTTTGGCTTCAGGCTGAGCTTCCGCGGTATCGGGAGCGGCTTCTGCATCTTCTGCTTCCTCGGGGGCAGTTTCGGCCGCAGATGCCTTGGTGGCGTACTCGATGAGGAACGGCGGCTCAAGGAAGCTCTTAATAAGGATGTACTTCGACATCATCTGCTTGAATTCGGGACTGGAGGCCAGAGCCCAGTCGATGCAGCGCGTGGCGCCTTGCGAATCGACGAAGCAGACCGACCAGGTGTGGTGCTCTTCATCTTGAATGGGAGCGCTGACGGATTTGAACTGGAACTCATCCTTGAGCGCCACGATTTCCTCGTGCAGCGCGACCAGCTTGGGTGGGATTTCGTCCTCGGACCTGGAAGTGAAGTCGGCGCGATGGACGAGCTCCGCGCGGGCGAGCATCTCGGTGAGCTTTTCATTGCGGATGCGCTTGTCGACCTTTTCGACGAAGTCGAGGTACTCCTTAAGCGTGCCCATGAAGCGGATCAGCTCCGCGCCCTCAATGCGGGTGGCGTTCTCGCCGTGGCGGACGATCATGCCTTCGGAAGCGCGGTTGACCATGACCTTGTCGAACTCGCGCTCATCCTTGATGTATTGCTCGAAGCGGCCCTTCTTGATCTTGAACAGCGGCGGCTGCGCAATGTAGATGTTGTCGCGCTTAATGAGCTCCGTCATATGGCGGAAGAAGAACGTGAGCAGCAGCGTGCGGATGTGCGAGCCGTCCACATCGGCGTCGGTCATGAGAATGATTTTGCCGTAACGGATCTTCGAGGGGTCGAAGTCGTCTTTGCCGATGCCACAGCCAAGCGCGGTAATCATGGCGCGGATTTCCTCGTGGCCCAGCATCTTGTCGTAGCGCGCCTTCTCCACGTTGAGGATTTTGCCCTTGAGCGGCAGGATGGCCTGGAATCGGCGATCCCGGCCCTGCTTGGCGGTGCCACCGGCGCTCTCGCCCTCGACCAGATAGAGCTCGCAGCGGTCAGGGTTGCGCTCGCTGCAGTCGGCCAGCTTGCCGGGCAGTCCGCCGCCATCGAGTGCGCCCTTGCGGCGGGTAAGGTCGCGGGCCTTGCGGGCGGCTTCGCGGGCACGCGCAGCTTCAATGGCTTTGTTGATGATCTTTTTGCCCACCTGCGGGTTCTGCTCCAGGAACATACCCAGGCGCTCGTTCACAAAGGCCTGCACAGTGCCGGCGATATCGGAGTTCAGCTTGCCCTTGGTCTGGCCTTCAAACTGCGGCTGCGGCAGCTTGACGCTGACTACGGCCACCAGGCCCTCGCGCACGTCGTCGCCGCTGAGGTTTTCCTTCAGGTCCTTGAACAGGCCCTGCGCCTGGCCGATGGCGTTAATGGTGCGGGTGAGGGCGGTGCGGAATCCGGAGAGGTGTGTGCCGCCATCAACGGTGTTGATGTTGTTGGCGAAGCTGAACACGGTCTCGGAGTAGCTGTCGTTGTACTGCAGGGCGATGTCGATCTCAACGCCATCGCGCATGGCTTCCATCACGATGGGTTTCTCGTGGAGGACCTGCTTGCCGCGGTTCAAGTGCTTCACAAACTCGGCGATGCCGCCGGCGTAGCGAAAGATGGCGGTTCGCGGCTCGCCGGTTTTGGCGTCGGCGGTGCGCTCGTCGGTAAGCGTGATTTCGAGGCCCTTGTTGAGGAAGGCCAGCTCGCGCAGCCGCTGCGCCAATGTGTCGTAGTTGAACTCGGTCGCGGTGAAGATGGTCTTGTCGGGAAGGAAATGGACCTTTGTGCCGCGGCGCTTGCTGGTCCCTTCCTGGCGCAGTTCGCTGGTGGCAATTCCGCAACTGAAGTCCATCTCCCAGGTGTGGCCGTCGCGCCAAATCTCCACGTTGAGCTCCTGTGAGAGCGCGTTGACGCAACTGACGCCCACGCCGTGCAGACCGCCTGAGACCTTGTAGCTTGAGGCGTCAAACTTGCCGCCCGCGTTCAGCTTGGTCAGCACCACCTGCACCGCCGGCATCTGCTCGCCGCTGGCCAGCGTCTTCATGTCCACGGGTATGCCGCGGCCGTCGTCGATGACGGTGATGGAGTTGTCGACGTGGATCACTACGTCGATCTTGGTGGCAAAGCCAGCCAGCGCCTCGTCTACGGAGTTGTCTACCACCTCGTAGACCAGGTGGTGCAGGCCCATCTCGCCGGTAGAGCCGATGTACATGGCCGGGCGCAGCCGCACGTGCTCCATGCCTTCAAGCACGGTGATGTTCTCGCCGGTGTAGCTGCCGTTATTTTCTTCGGGAGGGAGAATGTTGCCAGGTACATCAGTCGCCATAGGGTTCCGATCGCAATGGAGTTCGCTTTAAGCAACTCCGCCAGATGCGGCTCCGGCAGGGCCGTTACGGGGCCAAATCTCCAGGAGTAACCGCTTGAAAGAGGGGAGCTTTACGCGAATTTTCCTACTTCAATTTTAGCATGCTGGGAACTCCGGCGGAACGATGGAAAGGGCTCGGAAAGGCGGGCGATTTCAAGCAAGAATTAAGGGTTCTTACGTAACTCTGGTAACTACATTGGTTACTATATAGGTATATGAAAGAAAAAGATAGACTTATCTATGGTTCCGTATTACTCTCTAGGGGTGCCTGCAGACAGATTCTCTGCAAATCAAGAAACTAATGGGAGTTACCTGACATGAAGCTTGCCATCCGCACCTTCGCTCTGACGGTTGTCTTTGTTGGCGTTGCAGCCGCTTCCGTTTCGTCCTCTACGACACGCACATTGCCTAGCCACCAGTCAGCTACGGCCAGCAACCCGGTTCCCCTTTGCGCTCCCGGTTTGCCCGGCTGCCCGGACATTCCACCCAGCCGCTAACCCGAAAGTAATGGCCCAAAAGTGCCATGAGGGTAAACGGTTTTTCCGTTGTGGTTCGGGGCAATCGGTTCTATCCTGAGATAGTTCTCAGGATCGTGAGCGTCCCCGAATGTCTTCGCAGTTGGCAATGACGATAATGAGCGCGGCCGAATTCCTGCTCTCGGCCGTGTTAGGCTTCCTGTTCTGGAAGAAGGCGTTGCATCGCCGCTTCCCGGCCATGGGAGCCTATTTGGCATTGCGGGTTGCTTCCACTCCTGTGCTCTCGCTTCTTCTCCTAGGACAGACAGGGCGATTGATCGCTACGCGCGAGTTCGAGCGTGGGGCGGCACAAGCCTACTTCTTCACGTACTGGTCGGTTTATATGGCCAGTGCGCTCCTGCTCTACTTTGTCTGCATGGAAGTATTCCGCTCGGCTCTGTCGGCTCTGCCCGGGCTGCTGAAGTTTGGCGTGGTCATCTTCCGCTGGGCTGTTTTGGTTTCAGCCATCGTGACCATCTCCTCGGTATCTTTTGCGGGGACGTCATTTGCGCACCGCGGCATCCTGATCATTCCCGACGTGGCCATTCCGCTGATGCGTTCGGTGAGCCTGCTGCAACTATGCCTGCTGGCATTCCTCTGCCTGAGCATGAACGCGTTGCGTCTTTCCGTGCGCGACCTGTCCTTTGGAATTTCGCTCGGATTCGGCGTGATGGCTGCCAACGATTTTCTCTTCTCTTCATTGACAGCCCGGTTTGCTTCCGTGACGGCGCCCCTGCAGTTCGTCTATGAGACGGTGATCCTGTTCTCGCTTGGCACCTGGGTCGCCTACTGCGCCATGCCCGAGCCGGTCAGGAAGCCGGTGGTAATGCCGGTGAACTCCACCATCTATCGCTGGAACGAGATCGCCTCCGCGCTTGGCCACACCGGGACCCAGGTGGCCGTGCAGCAACCTGCCAACAGCTTCTTCCTCACCGACGTGGAGAACGTGGTGGAGAAGGTGCTGAACAGGAATCTGAAAAGGCGCGAATCGGAGTTGTAAGGGCAGGAAACAGGGATTAGTAAGAAAGGCCATCCGCGCCGCGGATGGCCTTTGATTTTGTGCTGGACCTGAACTACTCGCTGGCGATGGGCTCGATGGAAGCGAAGCGGCCGCGGTTGCCGCGATCCACAAACTTCACCCGCCCGGTGACCTTGGCGAAGAGCGTGTCGTCGGAGCCGATGCCCACGTTGACGCCCGGCTTGATCTTGGTGCCGCGCTGGCGAATGATGATCGATCCGCCGGTGATGAGTTCGCCGGCAAAAGCCTTTACGCCCAGCCGCTGTGCATTCGAGTCGCGTCCGTTTGTGGAGCTGCCTCCACCCTTCTTATGTGCCATTGCCGAATCTCCCTCTCAAATTCTTCTGCGCTGCCCTAGCTGGCGGCGGTGTAGGTGACGCCGTCGGCCTCGATGGCCTTGATACGCACCTCGGTAAAGTTCTGCCGGTGCCCCTGCAGTTTCTTATACTGCTTCTTGCGCTTCAGGTGGAAGACCAGGATCTTGTCGCCGCGGCCTTCGCCGAGAACTTCGGCGGTCACCTTGGCTGTAGCCGGCTTGGCCACGGTTCCGGCTTCGCCGGAGACGGCGAGAACGTCGCTGAACTCAACGGTCTTGTCTTCTGAAAGCACGCTTTCAATCTTCACCACGTCGCCTGGAGCGACCCGGTACTGCTTGCCACCGGTACGAATCACTGCGTACATAAACCCTCCAGCGCGGCTCCCGCCGCGGCGGGTGCGCTTCTGAATCAAATAGCTCGGGCGGAATACTTCTGGTCCGTGACCTGGATGCGCTCAAGCCCTGAAATCCAGGACGAACGTCACATCCCCACGGCGACAGGCAGGAATCGCCAAACTAGAGTAGTGTACCGGTTTTCAAGCCCCTAGGTCAATCTTCCGGTGGGACGGGAGATTGAGTCATCTAAGCTGTCCCCTCCGCCGGGTTTGCACCTGGTCATTATCGCGAAGGTAAATGCCGGGTTGCCGGTCAGAACGAAGCCGCTGACGCGGCGGACGCTGCCGCGTAGGCTGTCGAGGAGAGTGGTGGCCGGGTAGGCGGTAAGGTGGGGTTCATAGGAGGA
>CAYUJM010000033.1:0-31602 GCA_964445025.1 uncultured Occallatibacter sp.
GCGACCACCGAGATCTACACTCTTTCCCTACACGACGCTCTTCCGATCTTCGGACCGGTCGCCGGATCACGATGGAGCACAGCTTTCCGACGCCAGTTACGACCGCGGCGACGACGATCAGGGAAACTACGACGACAGCGGCTCGAACGACAGCGACGACAACATC
Source organism: uncultured Occallatibacter sp. (assembly GCA_964445025.1). Lineage (GTDB taxonomy): Bacteria > Acidobacteriota > Terriglobia > Terriglobales > Acidobacteriaceae > Telmatobacter. The sequence continues at coordinate 167 of CAYUJM010000033.1, forward strand.
GCGCAGGACGATGGCGGCGGATTTGACAGCGGTGGCGGGTTCGACGGCGGCGGTTCGGACTTCTCGTAGTGCCGAGGTTTCCCCTCGTTTCCCCAATCGTTGCGGGAACGAGGGGAATCAAGCTTCCGCTAGCTTGCCACCAGCGCATCTTCAGCCCGGGCGAAGGTGTAGGGGCCTTCGGGGACAAGAGCGACGCGGGCATCCGCGGGCAGGCCGGCAAGCGTCGCGGCGACGGCTTCTTCAAGGGAATTGAAGGCACTTCCAGCAAGGAACCCAAGCTGTCCCCTGGTCACGCCCGGCGTATAGAAGAACAGCTCAAACTTCCCGCCCGCCAGCGCCAGTTTCTCCAGTTGCCACTGGTCCACCTCGACCGGTGCGGTGCGAATCTCATCGAGGAAGCTCTGGAAGTCTTTCAAGCCGGAGAGCCGCCGGGCGAACTCCGGCGAGCCAACTCCCTCCGCGCACTGGGCCACGATCAAGATGCGCCCGCCGGGCTTGACCATGTGCTGGGCCGCAGTGATGCCTTTGACAACCTGGTAGAAGGTCAGGTCGAGCGGATAGCCGGCAGAGCTGGTAATGACCACGTCTACAGGCTCTGCGAGCCGCTCCAGACAGGTCTGCTCGACAAATGCCACGCCCGCAGCATGGGCCTTTACGGGGTAGCCCGCGAAAACGCCGGAGATTTTGCGCTCCTGTGTCAGCGTAACGTCGAGCATAAAGTCATGCCTCGCCATCCGCGCCACTTCCAACAGCTCATGGTGAAGAGGATTTTCCGCAATCGACCCCTCCGTCGCCATGGGCTCGCGCATGAAGCGGGGCGAGTGAATGACCTTGATGGTCTCCTGCGCGGCCAGCCCCGGTGCAATCAGCTTGCGGCCGCCGCTGAAACCGAGCATCAGGTGCTGCTCAATGAAGCCCAGTGTGATGTGCAGGTCCGCGGCCACGAATCGCTCGTCGATGTACACCGGCGTGCCGCGGGCCGTCGTGCCCAGGGAGCGGTGCTCGGCGAGCGCCCTGGCGTCATGGCTGACGATGTGGTAAGTGGAAGCAATCTCCGGGCCGACAATTGTGTCGATCTCGTCCTTGGCAGCGCCGCGGTGCAGGCCGGTGGCAATGAGAATGGTGATTCCTTCCACGGGAATGCCTGCCTGGTCCAGCCGGTCGAGCACCGGAGGCAAAGTGACGCGGTTGGGAGCGGGCCGCGTGATGTCGCAGACGCTGATGGCCGCGGTCTTCTTGCCGGCGGCAAGCTGCCGAAGCGGCTCACAGCCGATGGGAGCGTCGAGGGCAGCACAGAGCGCCGCATGTTCATCGCCGAGCGCGCGCGCTGTGTGGCTCATGATCACCTGGCTCCGGAACCCCTCCGGAACCGTTACTTCAATGCCGCTCTTGCCGAATGAAAAGCGTGCTCTCATGTATTTCCCTCAAAATGGTCCCAAAACTTTCAGAATGCGTCGTCCCTGGAGCCAAGTTTACTTTCTTTTGCTGTTCCTTGCCCCTTGTGTTAACCAAACCACGACCTGGTTCGTTGTGTAGGCAGAAGAGGATGAATGACTTCTTCAAAAAGAGGAACACGCGAAATGCCGAATCCAAACCACATCTTGCCCTGGCTGCTTCGTTCTTTTGCCGCCTCGGCCATTCTTTGTAGCGCACTTGCCGCCGCGCAAACAGCACCCGCACCTGCACGTTCGGCGGCACAGGAACGGCGCGCGGCAGTCGTCCAGGATCCGGCTGGAGCCGCACCAATGAGCGACCGCGATCTGGAAGTCACTCAGCATGAGCTCGTCCGGCTGCTGCGCATGAGTCCAACGCTCACCACGGTAGTGGCCCACGATCCATCCCTTCTGGCCGATCAGGAGTACGTAAGCCGCAACAATCCGCAGCTTGCCCAGTTCCTGGCCGCGCACCCCGAGGTCACGCGCAATCCGGAGTTTTACCTCTTCACCCATGTACATCGTGAAGACGGCGGCCCCGACGAAGCACTGGAACGTGCGGTGTGGCCGGAACTGGTGCAGCCACGCGACTCCTGGTCGGCTAACGATGTAATTCAGCCGATCGCGTTCCTTCTGGCATTTGCCTGCTTCCTGAGCGCACTCATCTGGCTTACACGTCAATTCCTCGAGAACCGCCGCTGGAGCCGGATCTTCAAGCTGCAGAGCGATGTACACGGCCGGCTGATCGAAAAGTTCGGATCCAACCAGGAGCTAGCCTCCTACATGGAAACCGAGGCCGGCAAGCGCTTCCTTGAGGCGGCGCCGATTCCTGTGGGCTTCGAGCCGGAGCAGCGAGTGCCCAATGCGATCGCCCGCGTGCTGACTCCGCTGCAGATCGGCATCGTCCTGGTGCTGCTCGGGGTTGGCTTCTTTCTACTGCGCAATGTGCGTACGCAGATGCACGAGCCGATGCTGGTGCTGGGAACCATCGCGCTGATGCCCGGGCTGGGATTTATTATCTCCGCAGGCATCACATGGTTTCTTGCCGGTCGTCTGGGGCTGATCCCCAGCGGGCCCGCAACGGGTGGCCGCCTTATGCCTCCGCACTTTGGCGGCAGGGACACCGAGTGAGCCGGAGCGGCAGCCAGTCCGCTCAGAAAGCCAGCGCCTATGCCCTGGGAATTCTTATTTCCGAACCTGATTGCCGGCGACGCGCCGCATGCCGCAGAGCTCGATCGAGATCTGCCCGCAGAATCGCTCATGGATAGCGACGCGTTTGCCGCCTTCTACCAGCGTTCGGCCCGGCCGCTGTGGGCTTATCTGGCGCGCGTTTCGTCTGATCCCGCGCTGGCCGATGACTTGATGCAGGAGAGCTTTGTCCGCTTCCTGTTGGCCTCCCGGCCGGAGTTCTCTCTGGCCGAGGGCGAGGTCGCAGCCCGCCGATATCTGTTTCGCATCGCCACCAACCTGTTGCGCGACCACTGGCGCCGTCCCGCGGCCGCCTCGATTGAGGAATTGCCCGAAGAGTTCTTCGCGGACCCCGGCGGCGCAGCCCAGGCGGATTCAAAAGCGATTCTGGGGCCGGCTTTGGCCCAGATGCGTCCGCGCGAGCGGCAACTGCTGTGGCTGGCTCATGCCGAGGGCTATTCGCACAGGGAAATCGCCCAGATCACCGGCCTGGCCAGCGCCAGCATCCGCCTGCTCCTGTTCAGAGCGCGGCGCAAGATCGCGCGCATCCTCACGGCCCAGGCAGCCGCGCCGCACTTTGTAGAGAATGGCTTGAAGGAGCCGCAGAATTCGGTGACCAGCAGGAGCCAGCCATGACCTTTCGCCCCTGTCCGCACCAAACCGAGATCAAGGAGTTGCTGGGGCGCGGCCACTGGCCCCATGCCTGTCCTCCGGAACTTCGCGCTCACCTAGCGGAATGCCGGTCCTGCGCCGACCTGGTGCAAGTCACGCAGGCCTTCCGGCAGGATCGGGCCACGGCCACCGCGCAGGCGCAACTGCCCGCTCCTGGAGCGATCTGGTGGCGCGCGCAGCTCCGCCGCCGCAACGCCGCTCTGCAACGTGTAGGCAGACCCATCCTGGGCGCATATATCTTTGCCATGTCGATGACCCTCCTGGTCGCGGTGGGCCTGGTTGTCAGCCAGGCCCGGCACGGTCTGCATTGGATGGAGTGGCTGGAGCAGCCGGGAACGATGGGGCTGCATCTTGAGTCCTTCAGCCCGTTTGCATGGCTGAGTTCCGGCGGAAGTCTCGCCGTGCTCATACCCGTTCTGGCCACCGTGGCTCTGCTGGGCGCAGTGGTCGTCTACCTGACCGTGGAACGGCAATGAGCTTCTGCATGCAGAACAGCGGAACCAGAGGTGGGTACTAGAGACCAAAGTAATCGCATTTTCTCTGAATTTTTGCGACTCCGCGCCTTGACATGCAGGGGCAGAACCGTGTTTCCTCGCTCTACTGCATCTTATTCACTCCAGCGGAAACCCTGAATTCAAGGATCCCGTGTGCGTTGTCACCAGGGGGCGGCTGAGGTGGTGAGCGGGAGTGGACGCCATGCGGTTTGCGTGCACAGGCGTCCTGAAGTGAAAGGCCCCCGCACCGCTCAGCGCGATTCCATTTTGCGTCTGCGATACGGCTTTGGATGAAGACGCGAAAGCCCTCTGGCTGGAGGGGCTCGTGCTCAAGCGCAGTGTGGATATCTCCCTGGCAGGTCTTCTGCTGATCGTTTCATTGCCGGTTCTGGCAGTGGCCGCCATTCTGATCAAACTGGATTCGCGCGGTCCGGTGTTCTTTCGCCAGGTGCGTGTGGGCCGTAGGTTTCAGCGCTTTCATATTCTGAAACTGAGAACCATGCACATCTCGAGCGGCGGTCCTGTGTACACGTTGCCTGAGGATCCGCGGGTTACGCGCGTGGGACGCAGGCTGCGCTGGCTGAAAGTCGACGAACTGCCGCAGCTTTGGAATGTGCTGTGCGGCGAGATGAGCGTGGTGGGTCCGCGGCCGGTAGTTCCCGAACTCGCCTATGAGTTCCATGAGGCTTATGCAACATTGCTCGAGGCGCGTCCCGGCCTCACTGACCGGCAACTCTCAAGTATTGCCATGAGGCTGGGATGTTGGCGCAGGTCGGCGACCAGATGCAGCATTACAAAACGGTGATGATGCCGGATAAGCTTCGAATCTCCACGGCCTATCTGGAACGCGCGAACCTTTGGAGCGATATATGCGTGCTGGCGAGGACGGTCATGGCTCTTTTTCCGTCCAGCCGGGCGCCATGGACCGAACCTGCGTGGTCTTCGCAGCAGGGCGGCGATGCCGAGCCCGACTTTGCCGAGCCAGTGGAAGCTGCGGAGGGCCAGCAGATTGCCGAGAACATAGGTTGATGCAGATTCGGCGGCGCACAGTGCGGGATGCAAGCGGCTGCATATGCGTGTTGCCTGTCACATGTCGGGCGGAGCACCGGCTTGCTATGATTAGGGGCGAAAACAGCAGGCCGTGCCCGCGTGTGGAACGGCAAGGAGAGCGTAATGCCCGAATCGAATGGCTTGAGTACAATTCCTACCAAGATTCTTGTCCCCATTGACTTTAGCGCGTCCTCGCATGCGGCCCTGGAGTCGGCTGCGGATCTTGCGCAGCATTTTGGCGCTGCGATTCATCTTGTGCATGTGATCCCGATGTTTCCGTCGGCCACTTTTCCGGACTTCATCCCTGAAACCAAGTTCCTCGAAGAGACCAGAAAACAGGCGGAGCGGCACTTTACCGCGGCGATTGCCGATTTGACCGGCAAGGGGATCAAGGTGGGTTCCAGTATTGAAGTTGGCGACGATGTGGCCAGCAGCATTCTGGAAGTGGCCGAGCAGGAGCATGCCGACATGGTGGTGATTTCCACCCACGGGCTCACCGGCTGGCATCCGCTGGTGTTCGGTTCGATTGCCGAGAAGGTGATGAAGCTTGTTCACTGCCCGGTATTGCTTCTGCGCACGCCCAAGCCCGTGAGCAGCGCGAAGGTTTCCTCGGGCCGCCTGATGGAATGGTGGTAATCCGAAATCAGTAGAGGGCGAATATCCGGCAACTCGCGGATGTTCGCCCTTGTTGCGTGCGGACCTGTTTCCGGGCGGTCGCAAGGATTGCTGTCTCTTAATGGAAGTCGTGGGAGCGAATGTCTGCGCTCGTAATGTCGAGCGGCACGATGCGCTGCGCCTTGACGTGGACCACGCCGTCCTGATTCTGGAGCTTCCCATGGATCTCCAGGAAGCGGTTGCGCGTGACAAAGAGACGATTCTGCTCGAAGATATCAGGTGCGAGGATGACATTGGCGATGCCGGTTTCGTCTTCGAGCGAGAGAAAGACAAAGCCCTTGGCGGTGCCCGGCCGCTGACGCGCGATGACGCAGCCGGCGATGCGAACAGACCGGTTGCTCTCGCAGTGTTCCAGTTCCGTTGCGGAAAGAATGCCTTGCCGGCGCATGTCTGCGCGCTGCCAGGCCATGGGATGCGGGCCGGTGGTAATGCCGGTGCCGGCGAAGTCAGCGGCCAGCCGCTCGTCGGCGGACATCTGCTGCAATGGATTGGGGGCTGTGGCCTGGAGCGGTGAAACGCTGCGCAGCAGTGGACCGACGGGGCGGCCGGCCTGCTCAACCTGCCAGAGCGCGTCCCTTCGGTGCTCGACTTCACCCAATTTGTTGAGGGCGCCTACGCGAGCCAGAACAACGAGTTCCTTGCGGTTGAGTTCAGGCACGCGCACAGAGAGCTGGTCTACCGATGCGAAAGGGCCGTGACTGGCGCGCACGGCGAGAAGCGCCTCGGCTGAGGATTGGCGCAGGCCTTTGACATAATTCAAGCCGACGCGGAGCGAGAACGAGCCGTCGGGCTCTGTTTCCAGCGTACAGAGCCAGTCGGAACGCTGCACGCAAATGGGACGCACACGCAGGCCGTGACGCTGAGCATCCTTGATGAGCACAGCGGGCGAGTAGAAGCCCATGGGCTGGTTGTTGAGCAGGCCGCAGGTGAATGCGGCCAGGTAATGGACCTTCAGGTAGGCCGAGGCATAAGCGATCAGCGCGAAGCTGGCCGCATGCGACTCCGGGAAGCCGTACATGGCAAACGACGATATGCCTTGCACAATGTTGTCCTGGGCTTCAGGGCCAATGCCGTTGCGGGTCATGCCGGAGCGCAGCCGGCCTTCGAGGTCCTTCATGCGCTGCATGGAGCGGCGCATGCCGACAGCGCGGCGCAGCTCTTCGGCCTCGGCTCCGGAAAAGCTGGCCACGGTCATGGCCATGCGCAGCAATTGCTCCTGAAAGAGCGGGACGCCGAGAGTGCGCTTCAGCACGGGCTCAAGGGAGGGATGTGGATAGGTGACTTCTTCTTTGTGCTGACGCCGGCGCATGTAGGGATGCATCATTTTGCCCACAATGGGGCCGGGGCGGATGATGGCCACCTGCACGACGAGATCGTAGAAGCGAATGGGCGCGTTGTGCGGAATGGAGGCCATCTGCGCGCGGCTCTCCACCTGGAACATACCCACGGTGTCGGCCTTGCATAGCGTTTGATAGACCAGCGGGTCCTCGGGCAGTGCGGCCAGGTCGATCTCCTTCTTGTAATGACGCGGGATAAGCTCGATGCAGTCCTTGAGCACGGCCATCATGCCCAGCCCGAGCAGGTCCACTTTGATGAGGCCCATGTCGGCGCAGTCTTCCTTGTCCCACTGGATGACCGTGCGTCCGGGCATGGACGCGCGTTCGAGAGGGACGACGCGATTGAGCATGCCCGCGCAGATAACCATGCCGCCGGAGTGCTGGCCCAGGTGCCGCGGCAGGTTCTGCATGCGCATGCAAAGGTCGAGATAGTGCGCGATGCGCGGATGGCGCGCATCAAAGCCGGCCTGCTCGAAGTGGCGGGCCAGCGTGTCATTGGCGCCGCGCCACTCCCAGTGGCCGACGAGACCTGAGATGCGCATGAGCTGGTCTTCAGTGAAGCCGAGAGCCTTGCCAACCTCGCGGGCCGCCGAACGGCCCCGATAGCTGATCACGTTGGCGGTCATGGCGGCGCCGAGTTGGCCGTAGCGCTCGTAAACGTGCTGAATCACCTGCTCGCGCTGATCGCCGGAAGGAAGATCGATATCGATGTCGGGCCATTCGCCGCGATTCTCGTTGAGAAAACGCTCGAAGAGAAGCTCCATGCCGACCGGATCGACGGCTGTGATTTCCAGTGCGTAGCAGACAGCGGAGTTCGCCGCCGATCCCCGCCCCTGCGCAAGGATGCCGTGCTGCTGGCAGTAGCGGATCAGGTCCCAGACGATGAGGAAGTAACCTGCAAAGCCGAGCCGCGCGATGAGTTTAAGCTCATGTTCCACCTGGGCGCGCGCCTTGTCGAGCAAAGGCCGCTTGGCTGGTGAGCCATAGCGTTTGAGGACTCCTTCCTCAACGCGTTGGGCGAGAAAGCTGTCCATGGTTTCGCCATGAGGAACGGGATAGTGGGGGAACTGATAGCCGAGATTGTCGAGCGTGAATTCCAGTCGCTGGCTCACGATGCGGGTGTTGGCGATGGCCTCGGGAATGTCCGCGAACAATGCGGTCATGCATTGCATGCTGCGAAGGCTGCGAGCGGTGTTGGAGGATAAGAGCCGGCCCGCCTGGTCGAGTGTAGTGTGGTGGCGAATGCTGGTGAGCACGTCAAGTATTGCGCGGTCCTTTTCCGTGGCGTACTGTACGCCGTTGGTGGCGATGACCGGCAAGTTCAGCGAGGAAGCAAGGCTGAGAAGAGACTGGTTGCGGCACTCTTCTTCTCGCTGGCCATGGCGCTGTAACTCGATATAGAGGTTACTTCGGCCATAAATGTTGATAAGTCGATCGGCTAACTTGCGGGTGTCACTCTGTCCTTTGTTGGCGAGGGTGGCAGCAAGCGGGCCTTCGTCGCCCCCGGTCAGACAAATAAGACCCGCAGAGAACTCTTCGAGATCTTCGAGGGTTGCTGCTCCTTCAGCCTTGGTGGCTTCGCGCATCTTGAAACGCGTAATGAGCTGGCAGAGATTCTGGTAGCCGGTTTGCGAGGCGCAGAGCAGGAGCAGGCGCGGAGGCTCGGCTGGGTATTGATGCGGAAGCCAGGCAGGCGGCGTGAGCCGGTTGCCGAAGGAGCTGACGGCGATCTCCGCGCCGATGTGCGCCTTCACGCCGGTTTTCTTGGCCATGGTGTGAAAGCGGGCTGCGCCGTAGAGGCCGTTGCGGTCGGCGAGGGCCAGCGCAGGCATGCCGAGTTCGGCGGCGCGCTCGATGAGGGCTTCGGGTTGTGAAGCCCCGGCCAGAAAGCTGAAGGCGCTGGCGGCGTGGAGTTCGATGTATTCTGCAGTATCTGTCATGGAAGGCTTGTGGACGGAGCGCTGGATCGGACGTTCCGCGCTTAAAAAACATGGGTGGTTGAGATTTGTGCTCTCCCACCCTTGCAGCAAAAACAAAGACGCTGCCAGGATGGGGCACCCAGTATTCGTCGAGTTCTGAGAAATTCCTTAGTCGTAAAAGGCTTCCAGTTGCCAGTGGTTGTGGGTGCAATCGTGGACCAAGAGACATGCCACCGAAGCTCCGCTGCCCGACTCGGCAAGCACGTCCCACTCTTCGCTGTCCCAGGCTTCGGTAGACCACCAGCAGCCGCCAGTTCGCCAGGGGCCGTAGGCCGCGGCGACCTGGTAGCTTTGCTCGCGATTGAAAAAGGAAACGGGCCTGAGTTCCTTGAGTTGCACGCGCACCCGGGTAGGCGGACGGATGCGGCGCAGAGCCATGCGCGGATGGGTTTGTCCTGCTTCGTCAGCGTTGCGCACACCGGATTGATTGACGATTGAAAAACTCTCCGTGCGAAAGCTCCCTGGACGGTGCGAGTCAACCAGAACGGGACTGCCGACACGATCGTCTCCGGCGATGGCTTTGAGGCGCGCAATGGTTACATCCAGGCGCGAGGGCTCGGGAGTTTGCGGAGTGAACAGGCCCAGTTGCACCTTGCTGGATTGGCCGGCCTGCGCGCTCAGCGTGATCGAGAGTACGGCGGCCTGCGGCGGATGCGCGGCGATCTCCAGTTGCAGCAGCTTGAGAAGAAACTTGCGGTCGATGGTGGGGAGCGCGGGACGAATCATGCGCTGATAGGCGAGGCCGCCGTCCAACTGCATCTGCACTTCCATCGAAGCCAGCGAAAGCGCGTGCGTGCTTGCCCGTGTAGTCAGGCAATCGATCATGCGGGCGCCGACGAACAAAAGCGAATCGATCTGTTCGACAGGAGTCTCAAAGGCGCAGAACTCCTCCAGAGAAAAGCCGGGCTCGATGGGTTGAAAGGTGTGCGGCAACTCGCCGCGGGCCAGGTCGCGCCAGCCAACGGCTTGCGGGCCGAGACGGGCGACCAGGTCGGCCTCGGGCAGCGCGGCCAGTTGTGCCAGTGTTCGAATGCCCCAGATGGCGAAGATCTCGACAGGATCTTCTCCCAGTTCGAGCACATCCAGAGGAAGCCTGCCCAACGCAGTTGCTTCTGAACCCGGCGGAATGACGGTGATGCCGCGCGTGGCGGCGGCCTTCATCCGGGCTGCATGAAAGTTTGTGCTCACGGCAACGGATGCGCGCAGACCGGCAGAGGCAAGAGCGTCGCGCAGCCTTTCCGCAAGCGTCTCAGGAGGGCCGAACAGTCGCTCGGTGCCGGTAATATCGAGCACACATGCGCAGGCTGTTTCGTTGCCGGCCGGCTCAATGCGCGGCGAGAAGTGAGCGGCGCATTCAAGAAAGACCGCGCGCGCAGCTGCCTCTGTTTCGGCTGAGCGCGCCAGCAGGTGCAGGCCGGGAACGGCTTCAGCTTCAAGGCGGGTCATTCCTGGAACAGCGCCTTTCAGGCGCGCGAGCCGGTTGAGGGAGCAGATTGTCTCCATGGGTGGACGGCCGTCTAGCACGGCAACGGGCTTGACGGCGAGATCGGTGCGCAGGCGCAAAAGAGCCTGGGCAGGGAACTCCTCGGCGTGGGCATAGGCGTAGAGGTTTTGATTCATGCGCGTGCCTTCCTTTGGCTTGCAGCGGTTGCCGACCAGGTTGCGGCTGGCGGCTTGCGCCGGCCGGCAGCGATGGAAAGGGTGGTCGGATGCGCGGCACGGCTGGAGCGGACCTGATACTCAAAGCCGGTAAGTACGCTCTGCTGCGCAGATTGCGCGCTCATGAGAGAGCATTCAAGCACCACGGCGGCGCTGGACTGGGCGAGCGGCTCCTGAGCAAGAACAAGCAGGGAACAGCGCGTGCGGTCGGCCGCCTGGCGGAAGCGGAACCAGCTTGCGAGCGGGATTCTTGCGCCGTTTTCAGGGGCGATGGAGCCGAGGTCGAGAACCAGGGCGGAAAAACCGCCCGCCTGCAGCAGCAGATCGGTTGCGCGCAGGGCCTGATCCAGGCGCGACAGGTCCGGGCGCGCCCAGGGCTTGGTAGTGGGTTTGGCAGCGGGGCTTGAAGCCTTGCAGCGGACCCAGAGCAACTGGCGGAGAGAGACGCCGTTGGCGGCGGCGGATTCGGAATCGAAGGAGTCGCTGGCGTCTACCCAGGCGCAGACGCGGTCTTCCTGTGTGCGCTGGGCCAGGAAAGCGAGCGCCAGACTGGTCCGGCCCGAGGACACAGGACCGGTGATTTCGCTGATGGCTCCTACGGGCAGGCCGCCATCGAGCAGGTGATCGATCTCGGGAATGCCTGTCGCAGCCGTCTCGCGGATGGTGCGCGGCATGGGTGTGAGCGCTGCGGGAAAGCGGCGTTCGAGAGCATGTTCGATCTGGATGCGGAGGGCGGAGGCAGAGGGCATGGCGTGAACCTATTTTCGTCTTTTCTTCGCTATAGGATCGCTCGGATTTGCTATCTTGTCAAAGGCCGGTGGGCAGACAGGGGTATGCCTTAATTCTTCAATAGGAGCATTTACTTGACGCCGCCAGATACAACAGGTTGTGGATTGACCACGGTTGCAAATGGGAGGGACCGGTCTTCACGGCTTGTTGTGCCAATCAATACAACAGTTTGCCGCGAGATTTGGATGTTATAACTTATGTTACAATATGGAGCAGAATAGGAGGCTCTCCATGGCCACGACCGCCAAAATCATCGCCATCGGCAACTCGGCAGGCATCATTCTGCCCAAGGAGACGCTGGCGCGGCTCAATGTTCAGAAGGGCGATACGCTCTACATTACCGAGGGTTCCCAGGGCATTCGCTTGCTCCCTTTCGACACGGATTTCGCTACCCAGATGGAGGCGGCGCGCGAGGTAATGCGCGAAAACCGGGACGTCCTGCAGAGGCTCGCCGAGTGAAGGAGCCAGTCTGGATCAGGCAGGACGTCGTCCTGACGATGCACGAGGAGGCGCTGATGCTCCACGGCGGCCCGGAAGGCGTGCGCGATCTTGGGCTGCTGGAGTCTGCCTTGACGCGTCCTAAGAATCTCTTCGCATACTCTGGGCAAGACGCTTCAATAGTACGGTTTGCGGCCGCTTACGCCAAGGGAATTGTCGACAATCATCCCTTTGTGGATGGTAATAAACGCACCGCATTCACCGTTTCCCTCACCTTTCTGAAGTTGAACGGTCTCGAAGTGACTGCGACGAAAGAGGATCGAGTTCTCATCTTCTGGAGCCTGGCGGCGGGCGAAATCTCCGAGGAGCAGCTCGCGCTGTGGTTCGAGCGCAACACGGCCCCCCGCTAAAACCACAACCTGTTGTATCTGGTGGCGTGAAGTAAATGCCCCTGTTCTTCAATTAGTTGGCGTTCGTGCTTTCCCGGATCTCAAAATCGAGATTTGGGCACCCATCGCTGCTAGTAGCATGGAAGCCGGAAGCAGGAGGCTCAAGTGAGGCTTTTCCGCAGCAGGACCGGGTGTGTCGTAGAGCAGAAGGGGCAGTATCTCCAAATCGATGCGGCAGACTGGGACGGGCTGCTGGCGCAGGAGGATTTGCTTGGGACGCTGAGCAGGATGATCGAGGGCCAAAAACCGTCGGGCGAATTGGCCGCGGCGGGGCTGATTGCGCCGATTGGGAGGCAGGAGGTGTGGGCCGCGGGAGTGACGTACTACCGCAGCCGCGGCGCGCGGATGGAAGAATCGAAGGATGCCGGCGGAGGCAGCTTTTACGATCGCGTCTACTCGGCGGAGCGGCCGGAGCTGTTCTTCAAATCGACGGCCAGCCGCACGGTGGGCACAGGTGGAAAAGTGCGGATTCGCGCAGACGCGACGTGGTCCGTACCGGAGCCCGAGCTTACGCTGCTGGTGAGTCCCGGAGGGCGGATTACCGGCTACACCATCGGCAACGATATGAGCTCGCGTGACATTGAAGGCGAGAATCCGCTCTACCTGCCGCAGGCCAAGGTCTACAACGGCAGTTGCGCGCTGGGGCCGGGGATTCTGGTGTGTGGCGAGCCGCTGGCAGCGTCGACAGAGATTGCGATTGAGATTCTGCGCAAGGGGGGCGTCGTGTTTTCAGGAAAAACTGCGCTGGCGGAGTTGAAGCGCGATCCTGAGACACTGGTCAAGTACCTGTTCCAGGACAATCTATTCCCGCATGGCTGCTACCTGATGACGGGGACAGGGATTGTGCCGCCTTCGACGTTTACGCTGGCGAGCGGAGACCGGATCCGCATCACCATTGAGCCGATCGGCACGCTGGAGAACGAGGTGGCATAAAAGCGCTGGCTACTGCGCGTCCTTGACGCAGCGGAAGCCGATACCGCCGGAGCGATCATAGCCAGGCGCCATCAGCAGCAGCTTGCCGTGCTGGTCGTTGCGGTAGGCCTGCGGGAAGTACCAGATGGAGCCCTGCGGCTGGTAATACTCGCCGCCGCGAACTATGGCAGCGCGGGTGTGATCGTCGCTGTATTCATCGGTCCACTGCCAGACGTTGCCCACCAAATCCATCACGCCGTACGGGCTTGCGCCTGCGGGATGCGCATCGACCGGGTCGGGTCCGCGCATGGAGCGGCCTGTGTCGGGGGTAGGGACATTGGCTGATTGCCAGTAGGTACCCCAGGGGAAAATGCGGCTGTCGATTCCTTGTGCGGCCAGTTGCCACTCCCACTCGTGGGGCAGGCGCTTGCCGGCCCAGGCGGCGTAGGCGCGCGCATCTTCAAGCGAAATCCATGTCACGGGACGGTTGTCCCAGCCCTGGGGAAAGCTGCCGTTTTTCCAGTCGCGCAGGAAGTTGATAGCGTCCTTTGGCGCGTAGTGGGTTGCGTCCAGAAACTGCTTGAACTGCGCATTCGTGACGGGGTACTTGTCGATGAAGAAGGGTCTGATCTCCATGGTGTGCTCGTGAAAGCGGCGCGGAGTAGTCTCCCACGGGTATTGCACGTCGACCATGTTGGAGGCGCCTCCCTCGATCTCGACGCCCTGCACCTTGAAGTCGAACGAGCCGCCAGGAATTTTCACCATGCCAGCGGGAGCTTCGGCGGCAGGCGCTGCAGCCGCGATTTCGACCAGGGTCTGCTTGAGGATCGGAGGCTCGTGCGAGAAATCTGCCAGATGCTTTTGGGTGAGTGCAGCCATGTGCTGCATCAGGGTCTTGATTGCGTCGTTGGGCTCGCCGGGAGTGGCCAGAATGGCTCCGTAGCCGTGCGCTTCCATGTCGAAGCTGAGGATGGCGTTCTTCCCGTCTGCCTCTGGCTTCAGTTCCACGCCGTGATAGAGGTCGAAGTAGCGCATGCCGGGCGTGACGGGGACGTCCATCTGGCGGCCCGTGACATCGTAGGGATTGCGGTTGACAATGGTCCAGACTGTCTGGCCGGCGAGTGGCCATCGGCTCGAATAAACACCGTAGGTGTGCATGGGATAAAGCGGCTCCCAACCGGGGCTCACCAGGAACGATGCAACGGCTCGCTCGATGGTGGCTACGCGGCGCGTAGCTTCAGCGTCGCGCGGGTTGATGCCGATCCAGATGCCCCACACGTTCTCCCAGCTCTCCCAGCCGATGCCGTTGAAGAAGGCGAATTGCAGATCGTCGGTCTTGTCCTTGTTCCAGCGGTCGCTGATGTTGGCCATGTGACGGGTTTCCAGCCACTTGTACCTGTCGACCATGGGGATAAACGGGAAGTCGTACTGGCCCCAGTTCATGACGTTCCAGGCCAGGGCTTCGTCGCTGGGGCTGACCTCGGGCTGGAAGGCCAGAGGATGGCCGATCTTTTCGGCGGCGAGCGAGAAGCCGAGCGGGACGCCGTCCTGCGTGTCGCCGTTGATCCCGTCGGCGTCAATCTCCTTCATGAGGGCAGCAATGGCGTCGGGCCAGGGCTGTCCGGGATCGTGCGTACCCTCGTCCCACATCATTATGGGAAAGAGGACGCGGACGCCGCGGCGGTGGAAGCCGGCGACCATCTGGCGCACGCCTTCAATGCCTCCGGGCATCGACTCGACCATTTCCAACTGGTTGCGGTCGTCGACGCCCATGTTGGGATAGGTAGACCAGATGAGCACGGCGTCGATCCCGCCGTAGCGCTTGTTCAGGTCGTCAAGATAGCGATCGACGGTGTACTTGCCGGCGACTGGGTCATAGAAGTAGCGGTCCTGCACCATCATCTGCGGCTGCATGAAGCTGGATTGGGTCCACTGCAGCGCGGGCAGGTTGTAGCGGGAGGAATCGTAGGCAATGCGGATGCGGCGCTCGTTTCTCCAGTGCGTGATGTCCTGGAGCCAGTGTTCGTGGGCCGCGGGTGAGCAGCCGGCGGTGAGAATGCCCTCCCAGGCGTTGTGCAGGTTCATGCAGTCAGGCACAGGAATCTGCTGTCCTCGCGCGGGATATTGCGTGTCCTGCGCGTTTGCGGCGATGACCGCGGATACGGCGAGGATTGTGAGGCTCAGTGCGCGCAGCATGCTGTCTGTCCTCTCCATTTCAGAATTCGTCGCGCCAATGGGGGCGCAGGATTGGGGAAAACTCAGCCGCGGCTCGCCAGGAAATCTTTCAGATCGGCCCTGGTCGGCATGGATGCCTGTGCGCCGCGGCGCGTAACGGAGACTGCTGCCGCCATGGAAGCAATTCGTGCCGCTGCCCAGGGGTGGTTGCCTTCCAGCAGAGCGACCGCAAAGGCGCCGTTGAAACAGTCGCCGGCGCCGACGGTGTCAATGGCCTCCACCTTGAAAGGCTCCACCCAGGCTCCGTGACCATCTTCAACGGCAACATACGATCCCTCCGCGCCGCGCTTTAGAACAACTCCCTTGAGGCCGCGCGCCATGAGGCGCCTGGCGCCGATCTCGGGGCTTACCGTTTGGCGATTATAGAAATCAGCTTCCGTTTCGTTGGGAGTGAACCAGGTTACCTGCTTCCAGATGGCCTCAGGGAGCTCTGCGGCGGGAGCGGGATCGAGCATGACCGGCACGCCTGCCTCCGCGCAAATCGCGAGCGTGTGGCTGATCGTCTCCATCGGAATTTCGAGCTGGCAGAGAACCATGCCGGCGGAGCGGATGAGGTCGGCATGGCGATCGACATACGCGGGATCGACCTTGTGGTTGGCGCCTGGGACCACGACGATGGCATTCTCGCCGCTTTCGGCCAGGAAGATGGGGGCCAATCCGGATGGGCCCTCGGTTGATTCCATGGCTTCGATCCCAACACCTGCGGCGGCGAGGTTGTCGAGCAGGGCCTGGCCATATGCATCGCTGCCCACCTTGCCGACCATCTTCGTCGGATAGCCGAGCCGGGCCGCGGCGACAGCCTGGTTGGCGCCCTTGCCGCCGGGGGTGGTGTTGAATGCTGTGCCGATGACCGTCTGGCCAATCTGTGGAATTTGCGGTGTGAGGGTCACCAGGTCCATGGTGACGCTGCCGACGACGACGATAGGTTTTGGGGTTTCGCTCAAAGGACAGCTCTCTCCGTTAGTAAAGTGGGGCCAGCGCGACTGCAACCAATCCGAGGATGAAGAAGACGAACATGAAGAGCAGGGATCGGCGGGCCGAGGCGGGCGCGCCTTCGAATTCGTGCCAGACAAAGACGCCCCAGCAGGCCGAGATCATGGTTGCTCCCTGGCCGATGGAGTAAGAGACGGCTGGCCCTATCAGATGTGCTCCCGAAGCGACAAAATTGGCGATTGCTCCCGTCGCCCAGATGGCTCCGCCGAGGACGCCGGCCACATGCCAGCCGAATGGAGCAGGCATGTAGCCGGACAATTTGACGCGCGGCTTGCCGTCCAGGGGTTTGAACATGAGCAACAGGTTGGCCGGAATAGTGGAGGCAAGCACGCCGAAGGCGAAGAAAAACGAGGCTGCATACGGTCCGACAGCAGTGAATCTGGGACCGCCGCGAAGCGCCGCCGCCACAAAGGGGTAAAAGGTGCCCATGAGTATGCCTGCCACCAGGCTGAGCATGATGCCGCGCGAGGTTGCGGCTTGGGCTTCTCCCTTGGCCTCTCGCTGGCGGTAGGCGCGGGCGTCGAGGATGATGGCGACGACGACCAGGGCGACTCCGCCGAAGAGGAGCAGGGGATTGCCGGCGGGGCGGACCAGGTAACTGGAAACCGCGCCGACGATCAGCGCCAGACCGATGCCTACGGGAAAAGCAACAGCCAGGCCGGCTACATCGATGGCAGCCACCAGCAGCAGGTTGGCGATGTTAAAGATCACGCCGCCAACGACGGCGAAGACGAGAGCGGGCAGCGAGGCCTGGACAATATCGCTCATGAAGGGTGTGCCCGCGTGGCCGTGGCTCCCCGCAGTGACTCCCCAGAAGATAGCGGCGGAGGCCAGGCCCAGCGCGTAGTCCCAGTAATAGAGTTGAAAACGGTAGCCGGGGCAGAGTTTGAGGGTGTTGGCCCACGACCCCCAGCAGAGCATGCTAAGGATCATCAACAGCAGTGCGCCGATGTATGTTTCAGGAAAGAGCATGATTCCACCCCGCTGATGCTCTGGATTGTGGTGAACATGGAAACATAAAGCCTTAAGCTTTGCGGGCGCAAATGGAGAACGCTCTCCGCTGCTATCCACCGGTCACGAAATCCTCGCAATTTCAATTGCCGCTTATTGCCGGGCTGACTTGATTCCTTCAGTGAGCGCCGGCACTACCTCAAACAGATCCCCCACGATGCCGTAGTCCGCAACTTCGAAGATGGGGGCGTCGGGATCTTTGTTGATGGCGACAATGCACTGCGAGGCCTTCATGCCCACCAGGTGCTGGATTGCTCCCGAAATTCCAACTGCAAGATAGAGCTTGGGCGCGACGGTCTGGCCGCTCGATCCCACCTGCCGCTCCATGGGGAGCCAGCCGTTGTCGCAGATGGGGCGCGATGCGGCCAGTTCCGCTCCGAGAGCGGCAGCGAGGTCCTGCACGATGGACAGATTCTCCGCTTCCTTGATGCCGCGGCCAACGCTGACGATGAGTTGCGCCGAGCCGAGATCGACGGTCTGCGAGCTGCCGCGGAAAGACTGGCCGGGAATGGTGCGGATCTGAGCGGCTTCGATGGCGGGAGTGAAGACAGCGATCTCGGCTGCAGTGGTGGCATCTGTTGCCTCGGCGCGGAAGGCTCCAGCCTGCACGGAGACAAAGCACGGACCGCTGCCCGTGTGCCGATAGCTGCCGTTGAGCCGGCCCTGCATGAGCTGGCGGGTGAAGATGGGACCCTCGCCGATTCCGACTACGTCGCTGATGAGCACCTGGACGAGGCGCGCGGCAAGCGCGGGAGCGTAGTCGCGTACCTGATAGGTATGCGGAAGTATTGCGTATGCCGGGCTCTCGTTTTGGATGAGCTGTTGCAAAGCCAGGCAAAATCCGTCGGGCGTGTACTGGGCGAGGAGCGGATGCTCGACGCGGAAGACTTTGGCACCGCC
Organism: uncultured Occallatibacter sp.; assembly: GCA_964445025.1. GTDB lineage: Bacteria > Acidobacteriota > Terriglobia > Terriglobales > Acidobacteriaceae > Telmatobacter. The sequence goes on from CAYUJM010000033.1 coordinate 18,381, forward strand.
GCGCGCGGCGACTTCGGCGGCCAGGGCTGCTGTGTCTGCACCGAGAAGAACGGCGCTGACGGAGGAGCCGGTTTGCGAGGCGAGCCGTTGCCCGGCGGCCAGGGCTTCCCAACTGATGCGGGCGATGCGGCCTTCACGTTGTTCGATCACTACCAGAATTCCGCTCATAGGACGCGCACCTCGAATTTCAGCTTTTCTACCAGGGCCGCAGCGGCTTCCTTGGGCGTGCCGGGCAGGATTTGTGTGGATTTCTGTTTCTGCGGCAGGGTGAGGCGGTCGAGGATTACGACGGGCGCTGCGTCCACGCCGAGTTCCGCAGCGATGAGCTGGCGGACTTCTTTGGTCTTGGCGCGCTTGATGCCCATCAAAGTGGCGTAGCGCAGCTTGTTGCCGCCGGATTGGATGGTGAGCACGGCTGGCGTAGGCATCTCGATCTGCTGGAACCAGCCCTCTTCGAGTTCGCGCTTGACCTTGATTCTAGCTTGAGGGATTCGCGCTTGAGAGCTGTCGCTTCCTTCAACGTCCACGTGCAAAATCAGCGTGGCGTGCGGCAAGCCCAATAGCTCTGCTAGAATGACGCCGGTCTGACCGAATCCCAGGTCCTCGGACTGCAGGCCGGTAAGGACAAGGTCGGGGCTCTCAGGCTTTATGGCGGCGGCCAGCAGGCGGGCAACGCCAAGCGCGTCACGAGCGCCGAGATCGCCGCAGGCCACGTGGATGGCGCGGTCTGCGCCTTTGGCGAGGGCTTCGCGAATGGTCTGGCCCACGCGCTCCGGTCCGGCGGACAGAACGACCACTTCGCCGCCGTGCTTTTCCTTCAGTTGCAAAGCCTCTTCCAGGGCATAGGCGTCGGACTCGTTGAGCGCGAACTGAAGGTCGGATTCTTCAATCCACTTGCCAGCCGCGTCGATGCGCACCTGCGCATCGCGGTCGGGAACTTGTTTGATGGCGACAATGATTCTCATGATGAAAGAGCCTCGTTCATCTTAACTGGCATGGTCCTTGGTTGGGTTGGCAGTGGGCAATGCGCGGGCGGCTAGCTGGGCGATATCGAGTAACTGCGGCGGAGCTTCGCCGGTGGTGGCCAGCGCATCACGGAACATCGAATTGCAGAAGGGGCAGGCGGTGCCCACGGTGGTTGCGCCGGTTGCGACAAGTTCCTGCGCACGATTATGGCTGACGCGCTCGCCGGTTTCTTCGCCAAGAAAAGCCAGCCCGCCGCCGGCTCCGCAGCAGAAACTGCGTTCGTGGTTGCGCGGGGCCTCGAGGACGGTGCCGGCGAGGGCCGCGACGGCGCGGGGTTCGTCGTAAACGTTGCGGTAGCGGCCCAGGTAGCAGGGGTCATGGAAGACGATTTTTTCCTGTCCCTCGGGGGCTAAAGCCCCGGGTGATTTAGGGTGGGCAGGATTGTACGGGCTGAAGCCCGTACCCTTCACCTGAAGCGCGGACCCTTCGCCGTCCGCACCTCGCTGCGAGGGGAGCTTGTCGGCAAAGCGGGCCAGGAACTCGCTGTGATGCTCGATCTCCGGCGGCGTGCCATATTCCTTCCAGTCTTCCTGGATAGTGCGGACGCAGTGCGGACAGATGGACACGATCTTCTTCACTTTGTTCTGTGCCAGGGCTTCCAGGTTGGCCTCGGCAAGCTGTTGGAAGACGAGATCGTTGCCCAGGCGGCGGACGGGGTCGCCGGTACACTTTTCCTTGCGCAGGACGCCATAGCTGGTGCCCAGGTAGTTCATCACGCGGGCAAAGTCGGCGACGATCTCTCGGCCCTTGGGATCGTATCCGCCCATGCAGCCCAGCCAGAGGCAATACTCCTGGGTTCCATCAAAGAGCGGAAGCGCCTGCTTCTGGATAAACTTGTCGCGCTCGGCGGGGCTGATGCCAAGGGCATTGCTGCCGCGCTCGAGGGCCAGGAAGAGCTTCGCTCCGTAATCGTCTTCCCAGGCGCCGGTGTTGACCGCGCCGCGCCGCAGTCCGACGAGGATGGGGACGTGCTCGATGCCAACCGGGCACTGGAACTCGCATGCGCCGCAGGTGGTGCACTGGAAGACGGCCTGCTGCTGGTTGTATTTGCCGAGGAGCGGCTGATCGGAGGATGGGCCGAGGTCGTTCAAATAGGCGCGGACGCCGAGGATAATTTCCTTGGGGTTGAGCAGTTTGCCGGTGTTGGCGGCGGGGCAGTGCTCGGTGCAGCGGCCGCACTCCACGCAGGAGTAGGCCTGCAGGCTGACCAGTTGCGTGAGATCTGTACCGGCAACCAGGCCGAAGTCTTCATCGCCGATTAAAGGGGGGATCTGCGCGTAGCTTCCGCGCGACAGGAAAACCGTGGCCGGGCTCAACACCAGATGCAGGTGCTTGGTGTGGGGGATGATGGGCAGGAAAGTAAAGAGCGCTAGTGTGTGCAGCCACCACAGGACGCGCGCGGCAAGGGACGTGTCTGTGACGGCAAAAGAGGCTAGGTAGGTGGCCATCAGGGCGAAGATGAGAAAAGCGATGAAGCCGGATTCCCAGGAGAGTTTGGCGCCGAGCCATTTGGGGCGAATGAGGAAGCGGCGGACAAAAAGGCCGGAGATGCCCACTGCGCAGAACATGGCGAAGACGGCCGCCAGATAGAAGTACCAGCGGCCGATGAATCCGCCGGGCGAAAGAAAACCAATGCCGAGCCCGGTCGCACAATGGTTGAGCGTGACCAGGGCGAAAGCGAGGAAGGCCCAAAAAACCACTGCGTGAGCCAGACCCGGCAGAGGCCGTTCGCGGATGACTTTGGCCTGGCAAAGCACCTCCCAGAAGAAGTCCCAAACCCGTTTGCCAAGCGGAAAGAGGTGGAAATTTGGGTCCCTCTTCGAATGGAGAATCTTGTTCAGCACCACGCCGAAGCGGCGCCAAAAGGCGGAGGCGGAGGCGATGATTATCCCTGAAAAGATCAGCTTTTCAGTCAGGGAGAAGTGCTGGGGTTCGGCGAGAATGGGCAGGGCCGCGGTCGAGAGAGAAAAGAGCATAAAAAACAAAGCAAGATTACAGCGCAACGATACAGGATGGGCCCGCGGGTTGTCGCGTGGCCCGGATCAGGCCTTCCACTGGAAGCAGATGCCGAAGCCGTCGGGGTCGGATACGTAAAGCTGCTTCATTCCGTAGTTGGTAACGTGCGGCTGTTTCAGCTTGAGGCCTTTGTCCGTAAGGAGGCGCCAGGGAGCGTCAACGTCGGGACAGCCGATGTCGAGGCAGGTATCGCCATGGCCGCCGGCGCGGGCGAGGTCGGGCGAGTCCGGGCTTTCGCCGTAATCGTAGACTGTGTTGAGCATGATTTCAGTCGAGTCTCCATGTTTGAGCCAACACCAGCCGAAATCGTCGGTGGCCACAGGTTTTGATGTGCTGTGGACCTCGAAGCCCAGAATGTCGCGGTAGGAGCGGACGGAGGTGGGCATGTCAAACACCTGGAGGAACGGGCAGACGCCGCGCATGTCGATAGCCATGGGTTGCTCCCAAATTAGAGATGATTGACGCATAGCGCTCGCAATGAAGCTTGGAGCATTCCAAAATTAACCGCATCAAAGATGCATTTGCAAAGTGGTCCACGAGCGAACTGCTGGGCGAATGTATCCTGTGGAAGGCAGGGGTTGGTTGGGCGCCCATTAACGCATCACAGGGAGTTCCTCTTGGCACGCTATCTTGTTACCGGAGCCGCCGGGTTTATTGGCCGCTCGATTGCCGCGGCGCTACTCAAGCGCGGTGAAACCGTACGCGGCGTCGACAACTTCATCACCGGCAAGCGCACCAACCTGACGGGCCTGGAGGCGATGGAGTTCCTGGAAGGCGACCTCACCGACCCGGCGATTTGCGCAAAGGCCTGCGCCGGGGTGGAGATTGTGTTTCATGAGGCAGCCCTGGCCTCGGTGCCGCGCTCGGTGGCCGACCCGGTGAGCACCAACGCGAATTGCGTGGACGCCACGCTCAACGTGCTGGTGGCGGCGCGCGCTGCCGGGGTGAGGCGGCTGGTCTATGCAGGGTCGTCTTCCGCTTATGGCGATACTCCCACCCTGCCCAAGCACGAGGAAATGCTGCCCAATCCTATCTCTCCCTACGCCGTGGCCAAGCTGGCCGGAGAGCACTATGTGCGGGTCTTCGCGCGCGTCTACGGGATGGAGACGGTGGTGCTGCGTTACTTCAACGTCTTCGGGCCGTTTCAGGACCCGACGTCGCATTACTCGGGAGTGTTGGCTATCTTTTGCAGCAAGATGCTGGCCGGGGAACAGCCCACCATCTTCGGTGACGGCGAGCAGAGCCGGGACTTTACCTACATCGACAATGTGGTTCAAGCTAACCTGCTGGCCGCAGCCGCGCCCGCGGAGAAGGTATCAGGAAAGACGATGAACGCGGCTACGGGCGCCAGGATCACACTGAACCAGACCTTTGCGATTCTGCGCGAACTGACCGGCTATAAGGGCAGCCCCGCCTACGCGGAGGGACGTGCCGGGGATATCCGCGATTCATTGGCCGATATTCGGTTAGCCGGCGAGTTGCTGGGCTACCATCCGCTCGTCGACTTCCGCGAAGGGCTGCGCCGCACCGTGGAGTGGTACCGGACCGGGGCTTAACTCGCACAGAGGCCTCTGGCGCGAGGCCGGGAGATGCCAGTTTTCAGGAGTTGTTTCTTCCAGTTTGACAACTTCTATTGACGAAGTCCTTCGATTGGAGGAAACTGGCGGGGATTTCCTCCGCGGCGATTTTCTTGCCAATTCGTAGGGAAACCCTGCGCGAGGAGACCTGGAACCACGACGATTTCCCAGTTGCCTTCACGAATTCCCCGTTTTATGTTCGGCAGCGTTTTCCAGGACGATCGTCCATAAAGAATTTCGGCTTCGGCCCTGACCTCACTGGATCTGTGCAAATGCGTTCGTCTTCGGGACGGAGGTTCCCACGCGTTGCAGGATCCCAGCGCTCCGCAGCATCAACCCGCAATCAGTCCCGTCTCAGGCATTCACCGCAGCAGTTCCACGACATCGCTGCGTGAGCTTGGGGCCGTTGTACTTCGCCGGCGCCGCCTGGTCTTGTCGGTGGAGGGCGGGTTGCTGTTGTTGTGCCTTCTGTATTGCCTGATTGCGCCCAGCCAGTATGAGGCCAGTGCCCGCGTGGCCTTGCGCACGGCGCCTGCTTCCGCGCTCAGCATGGAGGCAGCGGCGCCAATTGCCGCGGCATCCATTCTTTCCGCACCTTTGCAACAGGAGACGCTGGCCAACTTCCTCCGCAGCGACCAATTGGCATGGAGCGTAATCACAGACTTGAGGCTGTACCAGGCGGAGGGCTTCAACGGCCGCTTTCTGCGCCTGTTTCCAGGGTTTCATCCCGATGCTCAGGCGCCGGAGGCGCAGGCCTACCTTTTGGAGCGGTTTCAAAGGCGCCTGCGCGTAGAAACCCTGCCCCGTTCGCTGGTGATTCAGATTCGCTTCCGGTCGCGGAATGCGGCTCTTGCGGCGGCTGTGGTCAACGATCTGATTCGCCTCTACGACGCCCAGGAGAGCGAATCGCGGGTGGAGGCCGTTGAGGACTTCACGGAGTGAAGGCGGACCTATGCTTGAATCCACAGTGTCCAGTCTTACTGCGCGGGTGCAGTATCAAAGAGCGCAGCCGCTGTGCCATATCGTGATTGGCATCACGCACCCACAAACATGCCTGAATCTCACCGGACGCCTGCGAGCCTTGCGCGAGGCAGGCTGCCGCGTGCCGCTGATCTCAAGCCCGGGCGAGTTGCTTGACCGGACCGCCGCGCTTGAAGGGGTGGAAGCGATTGGCCTGCCAATGCGGCGAGAAATTTCGCCGCTTGCCGATCTGGTGTCTCTGGCGCGCCTGTGGTGGCTTTTGCTGCGGCTGAATCCCGACCTGACGGAATTCAGCACTCCCAAAGCTGTTCTGCTGGGTTGTATGGCTGCATGGCTTGCGGGAGTGCCGGCACGGGTTTACATGCTGCGGGGATTGAAACTGGAAACCGCCAAGGGTATTAAGAGGCAAATCTTGCTGGCGGCAGAGCGGACGGCCGCAGCCTGTGCGCAAGGCGTGCTGTGCAACAGCAGCAGCCTGCGCGCTGAGGCTCGGGCGCTGGGCGTTGCGCCTGCGGCCAAACTGCATCTGCTTCATGCAAGCAGCAGCAACGGGGTTGACGTGGACCGTTTTTCTCCGGGAGAAAGCGATGTGCGAAGCCGCCTGGGCATTCCTCAGGAAGCTCCGGTGGTGGGATTCGTGGGCCGATTGACCGCCGACAAGGGCCTGCCCGAACTGGTGGAAGCATTCGACCGCATCCTGGAAGACGAACCGGAAGCGCACCTCCTGCTGGTCGGCTGGTTCGATGCCGCGGAGGAAGCCCTCGACGGGGATTTGCGCGTCCGCATCGAGAACCATCCGCGCATCCATTGCACCGGCTTCGTCCGCGACACGGCGCCGTATTACCGCGCCATGGACCTGATGGCCCTGCCGACCTGGCGAGAGGGCTTTCCCAATGCCGTTTTGGAGGCCGCGGCAACTGGCATTCCTGTCGTCACGACGTTGGCCACCGGTGCTCGCGATTCAGTGGTTCCCGAAGTTACGGGGCTTCTAATCCCACCCGGCTATCCGGAAGCGATTGCCGAGGCGGTGCTTACGCTGCTCCGCAATGCGGGGAGACGCCTGCTGATGGGCAAGGCCGCGCGTCTCTGGATAATGGAGAACTTCGTCGATCAGAATGTCCTGGAACTTGCGGTCGGCTATTACAAGAGCATGATCGATTCGGCGGCGGCCGAAGAAGAGCTGTTCTACTTGCCTGGCTCGCTTGGAGGATGAATCGGCGACATGATCTGCCGGGGAGAGTCCCGGAAAGCGTTGCGGCCGGCACTTTGCCGATGAAAGCGCCGCCCGCAAGACGCGTCTCATATGCTGGGGTGAGATTGTTCGAGTCGTCTAGGGAGCCGGCAGCCGTTCAATCGTGATATCGGGCGAACTCTGCTGAGGAGGCGGTGGCTGCAGCGTGTGCGCGCCCGCCTCTGCCGCGTGCAGCACCTCGTTGGGAACTATGCCGAGGACAAGCGTGGCGGCAATAGCCAGCAGCAAAGCTGCGCCCACTGCCACGCCGACTTGGGGTCCTGGAACGGCGGCTTCGCCTTGATTCTCCGTTGCGCGCTGCGCCGTGGCGAAGGCCAGCCGCAGATAGTAGGCTGCCGCCAGCCCCGAGTTGAGCAGGCCAATGATTGCCAGCCACACGGCTCCGCCGCTCACCGCTGCCGAGAATGAGTAGAACTTGCCGAAGAATCCGCCCGTGAAGGGGATGCCGACCAGCGAGACCAGAAAGAAGATCAGCACGCCGCCGAGAAGCGGGGAACGATAGAGCAGACCGCGGTAATCCTCCACCATGGGAAGGTCCTCGTCGTACCCGCTGATCACGGTAATTACGGCAAAGATGCCCACATTCATGGCCGCGTAGGCAGCGGCATAGAAGCTGGCGGCGGCAATGCCGCTGCTGCCAAGGCCGGCGAATGCTGCCAGCAGATAGCCGGCGTGGGCGATCGATGAATAGGCAAGCATGCGCTTCACGTTCTGCTGGCGCAGCGCTGCCAGGTTGCCTACCGTCATGGAGAGCACGGCGATGACCCACAGCAGCGGCGACCAGAGAGAATGAAGCTTCGGAAAGAGCTCGTAGGTCACGCGCAGCAGCAGCGCAAAGGCTGCAGCCTTGGGCGCGGTGGACATGAGCGCTACCACCGGCGACGGAGCGCCTTCATACACGTCCGGCGTCCACACGTGGAAGGGCGCGGCGGAGACCTTGAAGAGAATGCCAACCAGCATCAGGGCCATCCCGGCAAGAATCAGCGATTGATTCTCTGCGGTGGGCGCCAGGTGGGCAATCTCGTAGATCTGCGTGGTGCCTGTAGCGCCAAAGACCAGTGCGATCCCGTAGAGCAGAAACGCGGTGGCAAAGGAGCCAAGCAAAAAGTACTTGATGGCAGCTTCCGGTCCGCGCGCCGTCTGTTTGCGGTAGCCGGTCAGCACGTAGGTGGCGATGGAAGAGATCTCCAGGGCGATGAACACCACCAGAAGCTCGACCGCAGCGGTAAGCAGGCACATGCCCACCGCGCCGAAGACGATCAGGGCGTAGTATTCGCCCTGGTGATGACTGTTCTCGGGCAGCGTGTCGAGCGAGAGCAGCAGGGCCACCAGGACAATACCGCAGATGAGCACGTGGAAGAAGATGGTAAACGCGCTGGTTTCGACGGTGCCAAAGAAGCCCGCGCCCTGAGGCAGAGAGAGCTGCCAGAGGCTGGCCCATAGAGCCAGCGTGGTTCCGACGGCGGCCACCCATCCCATGGGGCGGCGTGGAACTCCCGACGGGAGCGAAGCGTCGATCAGCATGACCAGGACGCCGGTCAGTGTGAGGATGACCTCGGGAAGGATGCGGAAGATGTCGGGCACTGGATTCACCGCTGGCCCTCCCCTTGGGAGACGTTGGTTTTGGCTACGTACAGATCGTTGCGCACAGAAATGGATGAATTGAGAGTATTGAGCCTCGGCCGCGGTTGAACGCCCTTTTCAATGGTCGGCAGCCAGATGGACGGAGCAACGCCCATCACCAGCGTAAGCACGGCCAGCGGCCAAAGCACGGCCAGCTCGCGGAAGTGCAGATCGTCTCCGGGCTTCGATGTAACCAGGTCGCTCTGCGGGCCGTAGAAGATGCGCTGTACCAGCCACAGCATGTAGGCCGCGCTGAGAATCACGCCAAGCGCAGCGGCAATGGCCCAGCCGCGGCTGACGCCCGAGAAGGTGGTCGATAGAATGAGGAACTCGCCCACAAAGCCGCTCAGGATGGGCAGGCCGATCATGGCGAGCGTGGTTAGGACGAAGAGCGTGGCGGTTCTGGGCAATCTGGCCGCCAGGCCGCCATAGGTATTGATCTGGCTGGTCGAATACCTGTCGTAGAGCGCGCCCAGCAGCAGGAAGAGCGCGCCATCGACGACGCCGTGGCTGAGAATCTGGTAGATGGCGCCGGCCGAGCCGATGAACGTGAAGCCGTAGATGCCAAGCACAATCAGGCTCAGGTGACTGAGGGCGGCAAAAGCCAGCAGCTTCCAGAAATCGCGCTGTACCAGGGCAAGGCAGGCGCCGTAGAGAATGCCGATCACAGCCAGGGCAATCAGGTACGGAGCCGCCGCGCGCGACTGCACAGGAAAGAGCCCGATGTGGAAGCGGAGCATGGAGTAGAGGCCGAGTTTTCCGGCGACAACCATGGCCAGTGCCACGGGCGCTTCCGAGTAAGTGTCGGAGATCCATCCGTGCAGCGGGAAGACCGGCACCTTGACGGCGAAGGCAAACAGGAACGCCAGGGAAGCCCAGAACAGCGCCTGGACAGGGAACTGGCCGTGGGCGATGAGGATCTGCAGAGTCACGAAGTCAAAGCTGCCCGTCTTTGCGTAGAGCCACAGAATCGCGACCAGCAGCGGCGCGGACGGAATGAAGGTGAAGAGGAAAAACTTCTGCGCGGCCTTGGCTCCATCCTTGCGGCCATACATGGCGATGAGGACCGCCATGGGCACGAGCGAGAGCTCCCAGAAGCCGTAGTAGAGCATCAGGTCAAGCGCGAGAAAAACGCCGAACATGGCCGTCTGCTGAACAAGAAAAAGAGCAAAAAACACCTTGCGCCGCGACTGGATGGCATTCCAACTGGCGAGCACGCCCACGGGAGCCAGCAGGCCCGTAAGGACCACCAGCCACAGGCTGAGTCCGTCGACTCCCACGTGGTACGCGATCGCCGGGTTCTCGATCCAGGGCTTGTTGATCTCGAACTGAAAGCCGCCCTGGCCGAGGACAAAGTGCGCCGGCAGATGGAGCGTAAGGCCGAAGGTCACCAGCGAAGTGAGGAGGGCGATCCAGTTAGGCAGTTTGGCGCGGTCGGGAACCAGGGCAACCAGGACCGCCCCGGCCAGAGGAACCAGCAGGATCAGCGTGAGAATCGATTGGTTGATGTCGTTCATTCTCAGTGCCCCGCCATGTTGAGATGAATTCCGAAGTTTGCCAGCACAGTGGTCCACGAGACCACAACGAACAGCAGCACGGCCGCCGCGCCTGCGGCCAGCCACGCGGCATACGAGCGAATGTTCCCCGACTGCCAGCGCTGCAAAAGCGCGCCGGCGAAGGTCGCAACGCCGCCAAGCAGCCAGGCCAGCCCGCCAAGAATGGCCTTGTCGATTATCCAGCCAAAGAAATAAGTGGAAGTGAGCAGCAACGGCTTGACCACCGTGGCGCCGTAAAACTCGTCGACGTAGTACTTGTTGGCCAGCACTTTGTACCCGAAGGGGAGGGCCGCGGCAAGTTGCGCCGGCCGCTCGAGCTTCTGCTTATAGAGCAAGTGCGCGAGGTACCAGCCAAGCAGGGCAGCGGCGACCGCGAGTCCGCTCAGAATCAGCTCAAGATTTCCCGCGTCGGCTTCCACGGCGCGAGCTCCAGTCGCGGGAGCGAGGTAAGCGCCGAAGCGCTCGATACCGATCCAGCCCCCGCCAATCGAAAGCAGCGCAAGAACCACCAGCGGCCCGAGCATGGACCAGGGGCTTTCGTGGGCATGAACATCGGGGCTGCGCGATTCTCCGAGGAAGGTCAGATACCAGAGCCGGAACATGTAGAACGACGTGAGCAGCGCCGTGACCAGACCGACGAACCAGAGTGCCCTGCCGGTCGTGCCTTGCATAAAGGCCGCATAGAGAATGGCGTCCTTTGAAAAGAACGCAGCCAGGGGAGGAAATCCCGCGATGGCGAGCACGGCTGCCGTCATGGTCCAGAAGGTGATGGGCATCTTCTGGCGCAGGCCGCCCATCTTGCGCAGGTCCTGCTCGCCGCCCAGGCCGTGGATGACCGAGCCCGCGGCCAGGAAGAGCAGGGCCTTGAAGAAAGCGTGCGTCATCAGGTGAAAGATGGCCGCCGAGTAAGCCGCGACGCCGCAGCCCAGGAACATGTAGCCGAGCTGCGAGATGGTGGAATAGGCGAGCACGCGCTTGATGTCGTTCTGCACCAGGCCAATGGTGGCGGCGAACAGCGCCGTCGCCGCGCCGACGACCGCGACTGTGCTCAGCGCGACGGGCGCGTGGTCAAACAAAACATGCGTCCGGGCGATCATGTAAACGCCGGCGGTGACCATGGTGGCCGCGTGGATGAGCGCCGATACCGGTGTGGGGCCTTCCATGGCATCGGGAAGCCAGACATAGAGCGGAAGTTGCGCGCTCTTGCCGGTTGCGCCCAATAACAGACAAAGTGCTGTGACAGTCAGTATGCCGCCCGTCCAGCCGGGGTTTGCTGTCAGTTTTGCCGCGATTTCGGAGAAAGTGAGCGTGCCGAAGTTGGCCAGCAGAAGGAACATGCCGATGAGGAAGCCGAAGTCGCCGATGCGGTTGACGATGAAGGCCTTTTTGCCGGCGTCCGCAGCAGTGGTCTTGCTGAACCAGAAACCGATCAGCAGATACGATGCGAGACCCACGCCCTCCCAGCCGACGAACATCACCAGGGCGTTTCCGGCGAGGACCAGCGTGGTCATGAAGAACAGGAAGAGATTCAGATAGCTGAAGTAGCGCGCGTAGCCTTCGTCGTGGGCCATGTAGCCAACGGAGTAGACGTGAATGAGGAAGCCTACGCCGGTGACGACCAGCAGCATGACGAGGGAAAGCTGATCGAGGACAAAGCTGAAGTCGACGTGCAGCGTGCCGATGTTGATCCAGGGGACGGGGCAGGTCTCGACGTAGGGCAGGGGAATGGCCGCGCTGCCAATTCCGAATGCGTTCGAAGCCGCGTTCAGCACCACGGCAAATGCAACCAGCGGCGCCAGCAGCCCGATAGCGGTCACCAAAAACTTGGGCAATCGACCGCCCAGAAGTCCGTTGATGAGGAATCCCGCGAAAGGCGCGAGCGGAATCAGCCAGAGATAGAGATGTCCGTTCATAGTTTCATCAGGTCGATACGGTCGACGGCCAGGGTAGCTCGGGCGCGGAAAACGGCAATAATAATGGCCAGGCCCACGGCTGCTTCGGCTGCGGCCACCATCATCACAAAGAAGACAAAGATCTGCCCCTTCACCGCGTGCCACTGGTGCGCGAAGGTGACAAAGGAGAGATTCACTGCGTTGAGCATGAGCTCAATGGACATGAAAACAGTAATCAGATTGCGCTTGATGAGAAACCCGACGATGCCCAGCGCAAACAACACCGCGCTCAGCAGCAGATACCATGCGAGTGGGACTTGCTGTGAAAAGAGTGAACTCACTCGCTGTCCGTCCTTTCCGAATGCCCATGCGGGTCTCCCTCGCCATGACGGGCCAGCGCAACGGCGCCGAGAATCGCAATCAGGATCAGCACCGAGGTGACCTCGAAGGGCAGCAGCAACTCGTGGAAGAGGACGCGGCTGAGGTCTTCCGTAGTGGTAATGCCAGTCGATCCCAGTCCGGCATCACCCAGTCCTTGCGTATGAAGAATCACCGTTGCGGCCACGGCCAGCAGGGCGACCACCGCGGGAAAACCGATGGCCCGGGCGGTGCGGCTGCCCATGGTGCGCTCTTCGCGTCCGGCGTTGAGCAGCATCACTACAAAGGTGAACAGCACCATCACAGCGCCGGCATACACAATAATCTGCGCGGCGGCCAGGAACTCAGCGCCCAGCAAAAGGTAGAGAACCGCCAGCGAGGTCATCACCACAATCAGCGAGAGCGCGCTGTTGATGGGATGGCTCTGGAGCAGGAGGTTGATGGCTCCGGCCAGGCAGAATCCGGCAAAAAGGAGAAACAGGATGAGGTGCATCGTACCCTGCAAGACAGGCTAGAGCCGGTGAAAAAGTGCCGGCCGGTTAAGGGGAAGGACTTGGGAGCAATGGAACAGCGTTGCTGGAAATCCTTCCCGATTGTAAATCAGTGGTACGCGAGCCAGAGGCTGGTGGCCACAATGTTCAGCATGGCCAGAGGCATCAGGTAGCGCCATCCAAAGTTCATCAACTGGTCATAACGGAAGCGCGGCAGCGTCCCACGCACCCAGACGTAAAGAAACAGGAAGCAGAAGACTTTGAGAACGAACCAGAAAATAGGAAAAAGCGCGTGGGCAATGATGTTCTGCGGCGGTTCGATCAGGTTGCCGAAGGGGCTGGTCCAGCCACCCAGAAACAACAGCGTGGCCACGCAGCCCACGGTGATCATGTTGGCGTATTCGGCCATGAAGAACATGGCGAACTTCAT
>CAYUJM010000034.1:0-31525 GCA_964445025.1 uncultured Occallatibacter sp.
ACCTGGCGGGATTGGCGGGATTACGTCGCGTAGGACCCGGCACTGATTGATTTTAACACCTGGGAACCGAAGCGCCACATGCCCCGGTACAAGACCCCGCAGTCGCCGCCGAGTCCTTCCCGGAACTGCCCGGTTCAGGAAAGATCCTAAAACCAGAGCCCCGGCGGAAATCCCGCGCGGCTATGGTTTCGCAATCGGGACCCGCACCACGATCGCATCGTCCACGCGCACAATCAACCGCGAGTACTTCTCTTTGCCCGCATTGCGCATCGATTCGTAGCGCGGGTTGAGTGCTTCCACGTTCACCCGCAGCGGCGCTTTGGGATCTCTGGGCACGTCGAAGCTGACGCGCAGATCGGGCTGCCCGGTGCCGTTCACGTCCACCATGTCGGACACGTGCTCCGGCAATGCGGTCGCAGGTCTCCAATCCAGTTGCACAAACGGCTTTTCGCTTTGCAGCATATGCGGGTAGACAGGCCTGTGAATGTCGATGGAGTAGGCTCCCTCCTGCACCGTGCGCACCTTGGGCCCGCCGGAGTAGACCTCGTCCACATGCAGGCCCAGCGACGCAAATGTTTTTGAGAACATTCCGTACAGCAGAAAGGGTGTCAGAAGTGCCGCAAGCACCGTTGCTCCTGCCGCAGTGTAGCCGAGCGTAGCGCGTAGTTTCATACCGTCTCTCTAAATCACAAAGTGAAGAAGTGTCGCGAGCCCCTGGGCGATAATGCTGCCGCCGAACATGACGGCCATCGCCCATGCGGCATACAGAAACATCAGGCGCGCCCGCTCCGGTTTCGCCGCGGCCCCGGTTCCCTTGATGTGCCAGACAACGGCGTTTCTCGGGCAGGCATCCACGCACGCGCCGCACCTGGTGCACGACATCAGCGTTTCGCCCTGCGCGATCGATTCCTTGGTCAGTGACATCGTCGGGCATGCCGTCTGGCACAGCACGCAGGGCCGGCAGCGCTCCTTGTCGATCTTCACGTTGAAGATGCTCGTCTTGTTGAAGATGGATTGGAAGGCGCCGAACGGGCAGAACCATGCGCACTGCGTTCTCTTCTTGGTCAGGAACGGCAGCACGATCACCAGCCCGCCAAACAAAAGCACGAAGATCGCGTTTTGCAACAGGCCCACCGTGTTGCGTGCAGCCACGTACTCTGACACCGCCTTGAAGGGACAAAGCCACATGCAGTATGCCGGCTCAAACAGGGCGAGCGATAACAGCACCATGGCCAGCAGCACGGCCCACGGACCAAAGCGCCAGCGCGGGTCGGTCTTCCGAATCTTCGCGCGCGCCGGCACTGAAGCCACGCCCTCTTCAATTCCCCCAAAGAAGCACGCATAGCTGCACCACCCTCTGCCCATCACAAGAGTGATGCACAGCCATAGTGCCACCATCGCCGCCATGCCCCCGCCGGACATGCCGCCGGCGGGCAAAATCGAACCGGGAAATACCAGCGATTTGGTAAACGCTGCGGGCAGGATGAGCAGTGGAATGGGCATGAAGCAGAAGGGCGTTCGCCCCGCAATCATCTCCTCGATGGGAATGCCCATAGTGCCGCGCATGGCGATCACTGTGTGGATGAAGCCCACCGGAAACAGCAGTCCCAGAGTCACAAAAAACACGCGCCGCCATCGGTAGGTGCTCCGCGTCCTCATCATCATGAAGAACAGCGCAATCATCAGCAACGCGGTCATGGAGGCGGCAATCAGCGACAGGCGGTCCGTTGTCCCGCCCGGGTGAAAGAACATCAGCAGCGACCAGACCACGATCGGCAAGGTCAGCAGAAGCGACCGGCCGATGCCTCGTGGCGCCGGTTTGCCGGGCCGCAATACGCGAAGGTCAGTAGCCATATCCCTTTCTCCCCATCAGCATGGCGATTCCCAAAGCGAGGTACCAGAGAGCAATCAGCGCCATCGCCATTCGCGCCACCGTGACCACGGCTTCATTGCGCGCCACGCAACTCAACCCGGCGAAGGGCGCAAACCAGATGGATGTCCCCAGAAAGAACGCCGTAAAGAAAAGTAGTGCAGCCGTCAGGCTTCCCAATTCCGCCGCCCGTATTCCGGCGGCCACAAAAGGCGGGCACAGATTCAGCCCGGTCAGGAATCCCAGCACCGCAGCGCCGGCCACGCCCCGATTCTTCGTCTCGCCAATGTTGACCAGCTTCGAATCGGAGCACTTCTGCACACATGCATGCCGCGCTGAATATGCATATGCGAGCAGCACGGCGGCCAGCAGCACATAGACCACGCCGATCAAAAGCGTCTTGGGGGCACGCAGCATCGATGCCAGCATGCCGAGTTCCCAGGCTGCAACGGCGAACAGCAGGTATCCCAGCAGCCGCGCCCCCAGAAAAGCGGAGATATACCGGACACTGACTCCGACCCCGCGGCGCTCGACGAGCATGGAAGGAACCAGCACGGGTCCGCAAGCCGCTATACAGGCGGGTCCCGACGCCAGCCCCAGTGCCAGCGCCTCGCCAAAAATCAGAGACGCAGCCATGCGTGGATATTCGCCGTCCGCGAATGCGCCTGTCTGTGACCCTCGATACGCGGCGATCCAACCTCTGCTACCCACGCACGCGAAACAAGAGACAGGGCATGAACTCTGCCCGTGCCCCACCCGTGCGCCTTCATTTTGGCGCATGGGCGGGTGAGCAGGAACCTCATCCCGCGCCGCTTCGTGAAACCATCCCGCACTTCTCGACATCCAAAACGAGCCTGAGTACCGCGGGAGACAAGCCATGGGCCGCCGATTCGCCGAACTCGCATTCACTCCGCTCGTGAAGCAGCACCAGCAGTTGCACGGCAGCCGCCACCTCTACGAGCGCGTCGAGCGCTCCGGCGGCGCCGGAGACCGCCTCGGGCCTGATGAGCAGGCCTTCATAGGCCAGCTCGACGGCTTCTACATGGCCTCAGTCTCTGAAACCGGCTGGCCTTACATCCAGTTCCGCGGCGGTTCCAAAGGCTTCCTGCGCGTGCTCGACCCATCGACCATCGGCTTCGCCGACCTGCGCGGCAACAAGCAGTACATCAGCCTCGGCAACCTCGAGCACGACAACCGCGTCGCCATCTTCCTGATGGACTACCCCAACCAGGCCCGGCTGAAGATCCTCGGCCGAGCCCGCATCCTCGAAGGCGGAGCCGAGGCTGCCAGTACGATTGAAACCCTCCGCGTGCCCGGAGAACGAACCCCAGCCGAGCGCGCCATCCTCATCGATGTGGAAGCCTTCGACTGGAACTGCCAGCAGCACATTACCCCGCGCTACTCCGAAGAAGAACTCAACGAGATTCTCGCCCCTATGCGCAGCCGGCTCGAGCATCTTGAAGCTGAAAACAAACGTCTTCGCGCCGCTGCATCGGAATCAGGCGCCGGCGCGCGCAGCCCGGTCTCCAACGCGAAATCCACATCCCCGGTACAATAGATAGGTGAGCAAACCCACCACTCCCACGGCCCCTTCCGTGGGCTTTCTATCGTTAGGCTGCCCCAAAAACCTCGTCGATTCCGAGGTCATGATGGGCCTGCTGGACCGCGCCGGCGCGCGCCTTACTTCCGATGTCTCCCAGGCCGAAATCCTGGTCGTCAATACCTGCAGCTTCATCGACACCGCCAAGCAGGAGTCCGTCGACACCATCCTCGAAATGGCCCGCCACAAAACGGCCGGAACCGCCAAGAAGCTCATCGTCGCGGGATGCCTGGTGGAGCGCTACCGCGACGAAATACGCAAGAATATCCCAGAAGTCGACGCCGTCGTCGGCACGGGCGAGCTGGAATCGATTCTCGAAGCCGCCGGCCTGAGCATGCCCGCCGCGCAAGCCGCAGCATCGCCTTTCAACATCATTACCGCCACCCATGCAGCCGAAGTCCGCCCCGGCCTGGAATCCCGCGCCGCCACGCACAAGCAAGTGGTAGGTCCGGGCTTTAGCCCGGACATTTACGAGGCAGAAAAAGACGGAGCTTTAGCCCCTGACGTGAAATTCCGCGCGGAAGGCGACCACCGCGAGCAGCAGGGCCGCTTCAACCGCGACGACTGGCAAGGCGCAGCCCACCTGCTGCCCACGTATCTCTACGATGAAACCGTTCCACGGTTCTTAACTACTCCCAAATCATCGGCCTATATCAAGATCGCGGAAGGCTGCGACCACCCCTGCACCTTCTGCGTGATCCCCAACTTACGCGGCAAGTTCCGCTCCCGCCGCTTCGAATCCGTAGTTGCCGAAGCGCAGAACCTCGTCGCGCGCGGCGTTCAGGAGATCACGCTCATTGGCCAGGACACCACCTGCTACGGCGAAGACCTCGGCCTGAAAGACGGCCTGGCCACACTGCTCGACGCACTCGCAAAAATCGAAGGCCTGCGCTGGCTGCGCTTCCTCTACGCCTACCCCAACCGCATCACCGGCAAGCTGCTCGACACCATCGCCAAACACGACAACATCTGCAAATATCTCGACGTTCCACTGCAGCACGCGTCCCCGGCCGTCCTGAAGACCATGAAGCGTGGCGCCGGCGCCGACATTTTCCTGAAGACACTGGAAAAAGTCCGGAGCGCCGTCCCCGGCATCGCCCTCCGCACCAGCTTCATCGTCGGATTCCCCGGTGAATCACTTCGTGACGTGGAGATCTTGGAGGAGTTCATCACCGCTGCAAAATTCGACTGGCTGGGCGTCTTCAGCTACTCCCATGAAGAGGGATCGGCCGCATTTTCACTCGCCGGGCAGGTCCCCAAGCGCACCATCGAGGCTCGCAAGCGCCGCCTGATGAAGCTGCAGCAATCCATCTCGAAGCGCGCCAAGCAGCAATGGATCGGCCGCGAGCTGGTCGTCCTGGCCGAGGGCGAGAGCGAAGAGACCCCGCTCCTCTGGGAAGGCCGCACCCAGTTCCACGCCCCCGAAATCGACGGCAAAGTCTACATCAACGACTTCGGCACGCTGGAGTCCCTGGAGCCTGGCCGTTTCTACAAAGCCGAAATTACCGATGCGCACGACTACGACGTAGTCGCCCGCATCACCTCCGGATCGCTCTAAAATAAAGTAGCGCCATGGCACCCAAGAAAAAATCCGCAAAAGTTCTGCGCTGCCCCACCTGCGGCGAACTGGTCCTGTTCGACGGGGAAGACTTCCCTTTCTGCAGCGATCGCTGCCGCAAGATCGACCTCGGCAAGTGGGCCTCCGGCGTCTACAAGATCAGCTCCCCCATCCTCGACCCCGAGGTCCTCGAAGACCTAGGCGCCTTCGGCGGCGGCCAAAGCAAGACCGGCGACTCGCATGACGACTAGCCTGCAAGGCAATGTTTGCCAGCCGCCGCCCCTGCACAAATCCTTCTGGGCCTGGAGTGTGGCTACGTTTTTCGGCGCCGGCTTCGGCAAGCCCGGCCCCGGCACCTGGGGTTCCGTCGCCACCGTGCTCCTCTGGTCCGCCTACGCCAGCTTTGCCCACCCCAGCCAGCATGCCTTGCTCTACGGGCTTTTTCTTCTCATCGCACTTGCGCTCATTCTCGGCATCCCCGCCGCCACCATCGTCGCCCGCGAATCCGGCCGCAAGGACCCGCAGTTCGTCGTTATCGACGAGGTCGCCGGCCAGGCCATCACCCTGCTTTTCATGTCCTTCAGTTGGACCCACGCCCTCATAGGCCTCATCCTCTTTCGCCTCTTCGATATCACCAAGCCGTTCCCCATCCGCCGCCTGGAAAAGCTGCCTGAAGGCTGGGGCATTGTCCTCGATGATGTGGCCGCCGGCCTGTATGCTTTGGGTGTAGCATCCTTGATATGCATTTGGATTTAGGTCTGTTCATGCCTCGCACTCGTGCACAATCCGCCGCTGAAGCTCTTCCCGATCCGCACATCGACGACATCGTCCCCGCCGCCGCTCTGCCGCTGGGCGATGTGGAGCTCCTCGGCTCCCAGCTCGGCCCGCTCTCCTTCGGTCCGCCCGCCGTGCTGGTAGACGGCCACCCGGCCCACGTCCTCATGAGCCGGCCCACGCGCCTGGCCCTGCGCGTCCCCGAGCAGGCTTCCACCGGCCTCATTGAAGTCCGCCGTCCCTCCGGCTCCAGCAACGCCGCGCCCCTGCGCGTTGCCCGCCAGCTTAGTGACGGCCTGCATCCCGTCACCAGCCCCGCCGTGAGCCGCTCCGGCATGATCTACGCCACCATCTCCGGCCCCCGCGGCAAGCAGACCCCCGTGTCCATCGTGCGCATCAGCCCCGATGGCCGCGGCACACCCTTCGTCACCGGCATTCTCAACGCCACCGGCCTGGCCTTCAATCCTGAGGGCGATCTCTTCGTGACCTCCCGCGCCGAAGGCAACGTCTACCGCATCGACCCCTCCGGCGAGTCCACCGTCTACGCTGAAGGCATGGGAGTGGCCACAGGCGCGGCGTTTGACGCCGAGGGCAACCTCTTCGTAGGCGACCGCAGCGGCACCATCTTCAAGATCGACTCGCAGCGCAAGATCTTCGTCTACGCCACGCTTGAGCCCAGCCCCGCCGCCTATCACCTGGCCGTTAACCGCGAGGGCACGCTCTTTGTCACCGCTCCCTCGCTCAACTCCAACGACGCCATCTGGACCATTGACACCCACGGCCAGTCCTCCGTCTGGTATCGCGGCCTGGGCCGCCCTCAGGGTCTTGCGCTCTCCAAGAATGGCGATGTCTACGTCTGCGCCTGCCTCCATGGCCGCCGCGGCCTGGTCCGCGTCACCCCCGCGGGCGAGGCATCCATCGTTCTCGCCGGCCCCAACCTCGTCGGCATCGCCTTCTCGCCCCTTGGTTCGGCCATTCTGGCCACCAACGAGGCCGTTTTCGACGTGGATCTGGGTGTCGAAGGCCTTTCTCTCTTTTAACTTCCGGGGCTCATCGCGTTAATCTTAAAGAACAGGTAAACAGGGGCCGGCTGGGATACCGACCGCTTCGCCTGATCCCTCGTCTCTGAGCGCTGACCATATGAAAGCTGAAATCATCGCCGTCGGCTCTGAGATGCTCACGCCCTTTCGCCAGGACACCAACTCCCTCTACCTGACGGAAAAGCTCAACGCGATCGGCGTCACAGTCAACTTCAAAACCATCGTCGGCGACCGCAAGAAAGACCTCATCAACGCCATTCGCGGCGCCCTTGGCCGCATCGACATCCTGGCGCTCATGGGCGGCCTCGGCCCCACTGAAGACGACCTTACCCGCGAGGCCGTGGCCGATGCGCTGGGGCTCAAAATCCGCCGCGACGGCCCCCTGGTGGCCGCGCTCGCCGCCCGCGCAGCACAGTGGCGCATTCCCCTGCCCTCCAACAACCTCA
This sequence comes from uncultured Occallatibacter sp., assembly GCA_964445025.1. GTDB lineage: Bacteria > Acidobacteriota > Terriglobia > Terriglobales > Acidobacteriaceae > Telmatobacter. The sequence continues at coordinate 7,289 of CAYUJM010000034.1, forward strand.
AGCAGGCCGACGTGCTTGAAGGCGCAATCATCCTGCCCAACCCCAACGGCAGCGCTCCCGGCCAGTGGCTCGACACCACCTTCGCGGGCCATCGCAAGCTCATCATGCTCATCCCCGGCCCGCCCAGCGAGTGCAAGCCGCTTTTCGACGAGGCCTGCCTGCCCCGCCTGCGCCAGATCCTGCCGCCCCGCTCCATCGCCAGGCGCACCCTGCGCGCCGCTATGATCCCCGAGTCCCTCGCCGACAAGCTCCTGGCCCCCATCTACACCACCTACCCCGACGTTGAGACCACCATCCTGGCCCACGCCGGAGACATCCAGCTCACCCTGCTCTGCTCGAAATCCAACCCCGCCGCCGCCGTGCTACGCGTCGACGAGCTGGCCGGCAAGCTCGAAGAGACGCTCGAAGACTGGCTCTACTCCTCCGACGGCGAATCCCTCGAGCAGATCGTCCTCTACTATCTCGACCTCCGCCAGGCCACGCTCGCCATTGCCGAAAGCTGCACCGGAGGCATGGTCGCCGAGCGCATCACCGGCGTCCCCGGCTCCTCGCGCTCCTTTCTGGGCGGCGCCGTCGTCTACTCCGACGCGCTCAAGCACGCCTTCGCCGGCGTCTCGCCCGAGCTCATCGCCCAGCACGGCGCAGTCTCCGCCGAGGTCGCCAAGGCACTGGCCACGGGCATCCGTCTCCGCACCGGTGCGACGTATGGATTGGGAGTCACCGGCATCGCAGGACCCGCCGGCGGCACCGAAGACAAGCCCGTGGGATTAGTTCACATTGCTCTCTCCAGCGCCGACAAAACCGAGGCCATCGAAAAGAACTTCCGCGGCGACCGCCAGAGAGTTAGAGAGTGGACGACGCAGCAAGCGCTGGACCTGATACGCAGGCGGCTGAGGTAAGAACCGACCCATCCCGAAGCAGCCCATAGACCAGCAACGCGTGAACCTGGCATGCCTTGTATCAGGGCACGACAAAAGGCAGAATTGAAAACAAATAAGTTATTGATTCTTCAATAGGCAGAATGGGCAGGATGGGCGAGATAGGCACATCTCAAACACAAATTAGCACAAAATTTTGGCAAGGAACGACGGCATGCATGGGCCGAGACTTCCCAATTGCCGACAATCCGACCGGAGCCCAAAGAAGCTACAATTCGGCGAGGGAACTCCGCATGTATTCGGATGAACAGTCCGTGACCGTAAGGGCTGCATTGACGGTTTCTTGGCTCCTTTGGCCTGACTTCGTTGAAGAGCATGGATGTGTGTTTCTCGGTAGACATTCGGGTTCCAATCCTCCGCCTGCTGGCGACACCGCCACAGGTTGGGAGTCATTCGTCAATCACACTCATGTCTTCGACGAGTTCGCAAATCATGCCTCCACTTTCGTCTCTGAAGAAGTGGTGTACAACGAGCAGCATCCCGATTTCCTTTCCGCATGCGAACTGGGCCAGCAGATAGCGAAGCTGTGGGCGCTCAAGCTCAAGTTGGATTTTCCGAATGCGCATTTCCGTGTCTACTACACGCAATACGACAACCCTATAGTGCGCTTTCATAAGGTCCGCGACGATGAACCGCAATGGCTTTCCGATGAGGCGCTTCAGAGTGCCACAGACCCATCGTTCCGAAATGCTCTGATCTATGACACGTCTAGGATCAACTTGCCGAGCTGCGAAAACTCGAAATCAGTCCATTGAATCCATAGTGGCCGGATGACCGTCCATACGGAAGTTTCGGCTGCTCACGGTCTGTTGGTGAGGCGTAGCACAAAATTAGCACAAGAATTTCCGGCCATCCTGGACCGCACTGAGCCTGGGGCAACTGCAGGACAAGCCTTGTATCAGGGCACGACTTCAATCGTGCCGCGCGCGCTCCAAAATCAATGCTGGGTGACCCATCCTTGGCGCAGTTTCATCGCGGCAAGGGTGGGTCACCAGAAACCTCCCGGCGGGCAGATGAAATGTTGGTAGGACCGGCCAGGCACGACAAAAGATCTAACTCTCAACTTGATAGGCGCCCCTATGAAGAACGCTTCAGAAGCCAGGAGTAAAATTGTGGGACGACTTTAAGCGAGACACTCGGGAGACAAAATGGCGTCTAAGAAGATTGATAGACCCGACAATAATCACACAGAGATCGCCTCAAGGCCGAAGTGCGGCTTGATTATGCCGATTTCATCGATTGGGGACTACCCAGAATCTCATTGGAGCGACGTCCAAGAGATTATCACCGATGCTGTTGCGGATGCCGGCCTGGAGGCAAGCCTAGTCAGCTACGCCGATGAGACTACAGTAATTCCTAAGACAATCGTCCAGAATCTCTATGACAACCCGATTGTCATCTGCGACGTGAGCAGCAAAAACCCTAATGTCATGTTCGAATTGGGCCTACGCCTTGCATTCGATAAACCAACTATCATCGTTAAGGACAATGCGACAAGCTTCTCTTTTGACACTGGGACAATTGAGCACCTCCCCTACCCGAGAGACCTCCGGTTTGCAAGAATCGTCGAGTTTAAAGCGAAGCTCACCAGCAAGATCGCAGGGACACTCGAAGCGGCGAAGGACCCGGACTACTCCACATTTCTGAAGCACTTCGGTAAGTTTACTGTCGCAAAGTTGCAGGAAACGGAGGTCAGCGGGCAGGAATACGTGATTGAGGAATTGCGATCGATCCGCGAAACTCTGAACACGTTGAGCCGGCAAGATTCTCGGGTTCCTAAGAACGTGAATTCGGTGACGAGCATCGGGCTCAAGGTTAGCGATCTCGACTCGAATGAGAGAGAGGTACTTAAAAACGCGATCGAGAGAATATCTGGCGCGACCTTCAACGGCTATGGGGATTCCGACGACGGAACATACATGGTAGTTACCGTCGAAACTGAAGCGGCAGAGAAAAAGGCCTTCGACCTTCGTCGCACCCTATTCAAGAAGAGCTACATTTAGGGAGTTGAAAGTCCCAGGTCTCGCTACTGAGACGCGGCAAGCTTCATACCCGAACGTCCTGAATCAAGCCACGCACCCGACGAGCCGCATTACGTTGACAGGCGCGGCGGCGCTTTAGATAATCGCGTACACTACTTCCACAAAAAGGCGCTGTCAGCTCAATTCGCCTATTTCAATCCCTTGGAATCGGGCGGCGCGGTTTGAACATGCGCTCTTTGAGGTACGCGAATGAAAGAGAAAGGCTGCTTCACTCAGGACAAGTACATCGCGGGCAGAAGTCTCAAAGAAATCGAAAATATCCTCGGTTTTCAAGAGCGCCGCCTTTCCAGAGGCGCCATCGTGGTGGCCCTAATTGAGTTACCGAGAAAAGGCCAATTTCGCGTCGCAGGGTATACCAACGTCAGCCTGCACAACTTCGAAATGCCGAAAGGTCTGGACCGCAACGTACTCGAGAAAAACGCAATGGAGCAATGGGAGTTACAGGGAAGGAACCGACTGGTGAAAGTAAAGCCGGTCATTGAACACGACCCGACAATCGACTCCGATATCCAGTATCCCCACGCCTACGGGGCCCCACAATGGGAAGTGCTTGTCGACTTGCCCTGCATCCAGGCGGGAGATCCCGTGAGCGGCTACCCCGACGGGATCTACCGACCGAGATATTAGAGGCTCCGGGTGCCCCGTCCTTCGTCCGCCGCGGCGGATTTCTTTCGAAGGGTGGGTGAGCAACACGGTCAGTTGCTCTCAGGCTTGATTTACCGTTGCTGGTGTGGCGTCTTCGCATCCCACCCTTCACAAAGTCGCGAAGGGTGGGGCACCCGCAGTGTTGGGCTGGTATGGGGCTATCCAAAGACCGAACTCCGACCGGAACATCTGCATTTAAGCCGCGTGCTCAACCCGCCGCACCCGGATCAGCTTCTCCCGCTTCCGATACTTGGCGCGCCAGCGCTTCCGCCCCACCGCAGGTAGCCACCGCTCCCAAGGCCGCCATCGTTCGCCCAACCCGCAATTCCCATTGCCCCATCCTCGCGGTTGGCCTATCCTGACCATGCATGGATTATTCAAAGATCATTACGATTGAACCGGGGAAGCGGAACGGCAAGCCGTGTATCCGCGGGCTGCGCATCACCGTCTACGACGTGCTCGACTATCTCGCCGGGGGAATGACCGAGGCGCAGATCCTCGAAGACTTCCCTGCGCTCACGGAGACCGACATCCGCGCCTGCCTGGCCTTTGCAGCTGACCGCGAACGCAAATTCGAGATCCTCTCCGCTTGAAACTCCTGCTCGACGAAAACCTCTCCCCGCGCCTGACCGCGTCAATCGGCGATCTCTACCCAGGCTCACTGCACGTGGAGGAGTGCGGCTTGGACGGCGCTGCGGACGAGCAGGTCTGGCGATTTGCCGGGGAGAATGGCTTCGCCATCGTTTCCAAGGACTCGGATTTTTCAGAGCTCAGTGTGCTTCGAGGCAGCCCGCCAAAGGTAATATGGCTTCGCATTGGCAACTGCACCACAACGCGCGCCGGATTCCTCCTCCGCGACGCGTTTTTGCGCATTCAAGCTTTTCTGGCCGGAAGCGAAGAGAACTGCCTCGTTCTCACCATGAAGCACTGATCAAAGCACCGCCAGATCAAGCTCTTCTGCCTCCGCGCCCCTTTTGCAGAGAGTTGCTCCCATTCGGTTCATAATGGTCAATCAGAATCGTGAAGGCGGGGACAGCCGGCAGCCGCATTCGACCTACCGCCTACCCCTCCCCGGCTTCGTTGAAAATAGGCCACTTAGCCTCAATCTGCCTCCGCAGCCGTTGAAAATAAAACACTTACAAAGATACAGATGACGCAATCCGCCGGATTCCGCACGGAAACTCGGGCCGATTTGACATCGATCCATCCCCGATGAGAAGTTGCCGGCATGGTCTTCACCAAGCGCCTGCGCGACGGAGTGATCCGCGGAGAAATCACTACCAGCATCCGCATCTGGACCAGTCCGCATGTCAAAGTGGGCAACCGCTACCGCATGGGCGATGGCGAAATCGAGATCGAATCCATTACGCCGATCGGCTTGCCCGACATCACGCCGGCGCTGGCCCGCGAGTCAGGCTTTCTCGGCGTCCTCGACCTGCTGAAGGTGGCTAAGCACGGCAAAGGCGACAACGTCTATCTCATCCGCTTCCACTACATCCCGCCCCGCCGCAAGTCGCGCTGATTCCTGTTCCCTGTTCCGTGCTACTCGTACCGCAGCGCCTCGATCGGGTCCAGGTTGGCTGCGCGGATGGCGGGAATCATTCCGCTGATCAATCCAGTGATGGCCAGGATGACCGTGGCTACGACGACGGACGTTGGCGAGATGATCAGCCGAATGTCGGCGCTTTCGGCGTTTTTGGCAATGGCGCTGTAAAACGTGATGCGGCCCACCAGCAGGGAGATCAGATAGGAGAGCGCGATGCCCGCCACGCCGCCAACTCCGGTGATGGCCATGGCCTCGGCCAGGAACTGGATGAGAATGTGGTGCCGGCGCGCGCCCAGGGCCTTCTCGATGCCGATCTCGCGCGTGCGCTGCTGCACAGCCACGAGCATGATGTTCATCAGCCCGATACCGGCTATGCCGAGCGTAAGCGCGCCCACCAGCGTAAGCAGAATCGACAGCGCAATCGACAGCAGGCGAAACACCTTGACCTGCGTCATCAGGTTGGCCACACCCATCGCGTTGTGATCGGTAGGCCGGAAATGGTGCGCCGCGGCCATCGTCTCGCGGAGCGCCTTTTCAACCTGTTCGTGATCGCCGCGATAGTCGAGCCACACGCTGTCGAGATACGTGGTGTCTACAAAGTCGCTGCTGGTATTGAAGGGGATATAGATATTGCGGTTGCTGTCGTCGCCGTCGCCCTCCTGCATCTTGGCCTTCAAGACTCCGATGACGGTGAAGGCCTCGCCGTTGAGGCGAATAGTCTCGCCCAGCGCCCATCCGCCGGAAAAGAGCTTGGTCTTGTTCTCCGATCCGATGATGCACACGTGGGCGCGCTCCTGGTCCTCAGCCCCGTTGAAGAAGCGGCCCTGATCGAGGTTCAGTTTCCAAATCTCCTGATACGCTGGGCGCACGCCGAGGACGCTCCAGGTGTAGGTGTGCAGGTCGTTCTGCACGGGTACGCTCTTACTGGCCATGGGCGAAATATGCAGGATTCCCGGCACGCCGTTCGAGACGCGATCGATGTCGTCGAGCGTAAAGCGCACGCGGACCCCCGCCTTGTCGCCGCCCGCCTGCTGGCTGGTCCGTCCGCCCCAGAAGATGATTGTGTTGGTCCCGAACTTGGCAAAGATGGCCTCAATGGCCGCGCTGAAGCCCGCCCCGTAAGCCACCAGCAGCACGACCGTGGCAATGCCCCAGGCCATGCCGATCATGGTGATGGCCGTGCGGCGGCGGTTATAGATCATCGCGCTCCAAGCCTGGCCGAGAATGTCTTTCAACATAATGAGGTTCCTAGCTGCTAGCTTCTAGCCTCTAGCTTCTAACTTCCAGCTAAAAGCGGTTGGGTGAAACCCGGGCCGAATCTTCAGTCTCTCAATAACCTCGATCCGATGTATTCTTGCCTGCGCCGAATCGATGGACTCGAACTGTCGCGCTTTAGCCAGCAGCTGGAAGCTGGCGGCTAAAGGCTGCCTTCTTCACTCTCTGCGCAGCGCTTCAATGGGATCCAGCGCGGCGGCTTTGCTGGCCGGATACAATCCCGCGGCAACGCCGCAAAGCACCAGCGACACGAGCGCCATCGCGGCCGACCACGGCACAAGACGCGGAGGATCGAAGCCGGGAATCTTGCCGGTGAGAAGCTTCTGCAGCACCCACATGCCTCCTGCAGAAACGACAATGCCGATGATGCCGCTGACCGCCGTCAACAGCAAGCCCTCCCAGAAGAACTGCGCCAGTATGCTGCGTTTGGTGGCTCCCAAAGCCTTCAACAGCCCGATCTCGGCGGTGCGCTCAGTCACTGAGACCAGCATGATGTTGATGATTCCCACCGCGCCCAGAGCCAGAGTGACAATTCCCACCCCGCCCAGAAAAACGTCCATGGCATTGAAGATGGCTCCAACTTCGTGCTCCTCCTCGATCGTATCCCACTCTTCGAAAGCGTCTTTGAGCGAAGGGTCGAAGCCGTGCCGCTCGGCGATCACGCGATGGACCGCGGGCACGGCAGCAGTGGAGTCGCCTTTGGTGGCGGGCTGGTATTGAATTGAGCTCAACGCATCCGGTGCAATGTTGTCGCCTTTCATGGCGAAAAGTTCCTGCATGGTGGTGAGGGGGATGTAGACCTTCTGATTGTCGAAGTCGTTATTGCCGCGGCTGATGGTTCCCACACGGCCAACGACGGTGAAGGCTATGTCGTTGATGTTGACGGTTTCGCCCAGCATGGGACGACCGGGGAACAGCAGCGAGGCGTTCTTGAATCCCAGGACCACAACACGGCGTCTCTCGGCCAGATCGTCCGCGCTGATAAACCGGCCTTCGGCTATAGGCACAAAGCGCACAGCCGCATAGTTCGGCTCCACCCCCATCACCTGGCCGGAGGAGTTGGCATAAGCGCTGACTTCATAAAGATCGCCGCGCTGCAGAAATGCGGTGACGGAGCGCAGTTCGGGGAGCGCGCGCAGAGCCGCCTCGTCTCCCGGCGTGAACTGGTAAGGGCGCATATCCGAATGCTGGTTGGCCAGAGCGGGTATGGTGCCGTTCCACATCATGACAACGTCGTTGCCGAAAGTGGCTAACTGCTTGTGCTGGCCGCTTCTGAAACCCTCGCCCAGCCCGACCAGCACCAGCAGCGAGCCCACTCCCCAGGCGATCCCGAACATGGTCAAAAAGCTGCGCAGCTTGTTGGCCAAGATGGCGCGGAAGACCTGGCCGAGAGTGTCGGAAAAGTTTTGCATCAGAGGTTAGACGGCGCAAGTGGCCGCCTGGAAGAGGATACGCGGGCGAGTGGCCGGCGGTTCCCTGCGGAAAACCGGCGCCGCGCCTGGAACCAGACGGCTGCCGATTGCGTAAAAGGGTGACAGAGATGCCCGGTCTCCGTCTCACTCAAGGGGTCTGTTGCATCCATTTATCTCATTCAATCATGGCGGAGCGCCCAGGCTGGCTTCGCAAAAAGAGAGGGTTTTGTGGCTGCAGCGCAAAAAAGCAGGAGATTCTGGATCTGGCTGGGCGCCGGGGCGGTAGTGGTATTGCTGTTGACCGGGGTCGGGGTGGTCCGGCTGGCCAAGGGAGCCGGGGTCGACCCCAACAGGATCGCCAAGGTGGCGCGCGGAGATGTGGCGCGGAGCGTGGTGGCCACCGGAAAGATTCAACCCATCACCAAGGTCGAAGTAAAGAGCAAGGCCTCGGGGATCGTCGAGAAGTTGTATGTGGACATCAACTACAAGGTAAAAAAAGGACAGGAACTGGCGCAACTGGATCAGCAGGAGATTCAGGCGCAGGTGGATGCGCAGCGCGCACAACTGGCCAGCACCCAGGCCAATGTAGGCACCTACGAAGCCAATGTGGAGCAAGACAAGGTGAACGCGGCCGCGCCGGATCTGCCCATGTACAAAGTTACGCTGGACCGCAACCTGGAGATGCAGAAAGAGGGAATCGTAAGCCGCCAGACGCTGGACGATGCCAACAAGGATTATCTGGCGGCACTTACGCGCCGGGACTCGGCCAAGGCCCAGATCGGCGTGGACACCGCCAAGCTGAAACAGGCCCGCGCCCAGGTGCAGCAGGCTGAGGCGAGCCTGAAACAGCTCGAGGAGCAGCTCGGATACACGACCATTGTGGCGCCCATGGACGGTGTGATTCTCTCCCGCGACGTGGAGATCGGCGACGCTGTGAGTTCCATCCTGGTACTGGGCTCGACGGCCACGCTGGTGATGACCGAGGGCGACGTCAACGAGGTATATGTAGACGGCAAGGTGGACGAGGCCGACATAGCCCACGTCTACCTGGGCCAGCCCGCGCGCATCAAGGTGGAGAGCTTTCGCGACCGCACATTCAACGGCAAGGTGACCAAGATTTCGCCCATGGGCGTCGAAAAGGACAATGTGACCACGTTCGAGGTGCGCGTCTCCATCAACAATCCCGGTGGGGAATTGAAGGCCATGATGACGGCCAACGCGGAAATCCTGCTGGATGAGCACAAGGGCGTGCTCACCGTACCGGAGAACGCGGTGACGTACGACAACATGAAGAATGCATCGGTGGAGATTCCGGACAAGAGCAAAAAGGACGGAACCCGCAAGATCACGGTGACCGTAGGCCTGTCGAATGGAAGCGTCACAGAAATCACGAGCGGATTGAAGGAAGGCGACCAGGTAGTGCTGCAGCAGTAACAGAGATCAGTTCTCGGAGATCGGGAAGCGGCGGGGTCGCCGGGTCTCGGAAAATGAGGCCTGACGACTCCGCCGCCTTTATTTGCTCACCAGACGCGGCATGTCGGCGTGTGCACCATGGGCTGTCCGGCTTTGCAGTTGAATGCCTTCTGAAACTCCGGCATGTTGGACACCACTCCATTGATGCGCGCGAAGCCCGGAGAGTGTGGATTGGTGATGGCGCTGACGCGCAGGTTCTCCGGGCGCTCATTTTCGCAGGCCCATTGCGCCATGCCTACAAAAAAGCGCTGGTCGGGTGTAAATCCGTCGGTTGAGGCGAGCGCCTGGGCCTCGGTTTGCTTTTTCCAGGCAATATAGGCCAGCAGCGTGCCACCGATATCCGCAACATCTTCGCCGCTGGTCAGCTTCGAGTTGATGTGAATGTCGTCCACGATAACGTAGCCGGCATACTGGCTGCGCACGCAACTGATGCGCTCTTCAAATCCCTTGGCGTCCTCGGGAGTCCACCAGTCACGCAGGTTGCCTTTGGCGTCGAACTGGCGTCCCTCATCGTCGAAGGCATGGGTCAGCTCGTGTCCGATGGTGGCGCCGGTGTTGCCGTAGTTGGGCGCGTCATCTTCCTTCGGATCGTAAAGCGGCGGCTGCAAAACGCCGGCGGGAAAGTTGATATCGTTCATCTGCGGGCTGAAGTATGCATTGACAGTGGGCGGCGTCATGCCCCACTCGTCGCGGTCTACTGGTTTGCCCAGCTTGTTCCAGCGGCGCGCGTCTTCAAAGCGATAGGAGCGCTGCACGTCGCCGAAATAGTCGTCCGGCTTGACCTCGAGCGCAGAATAGTCGCGCCACTTATCCGGGTAGCCGATCTTGTTGCGGATGGCGTGCAGCTTGCGCAACGCCTCGGCCTTGGTGGTCGTGCTCATCCAGTCGAGGTTCTCTATCTCATGCTGCATGGCATTCTCGATCTGCTCGGTCATCAGCTGCGTCTTCGCTTTGGTGTCGGCGGAAAATGTGCGGCGCACAAACTCCTGCCCGAGTGCCTCGCCCAGGTTGCGATCGACGGCACGGGTGCAGGTCTTCCAGCGCGGAGGCATGGCGGGTATGCCGCGCAGCGTCTTCGAATAGAAGTCGAAACTGGCCTGCTCGAACGGATGAGCAAGGTACGATGCCGCGGCCGTGAGGAGATGAAAGCGCAGGTAACCGCGTAGCGCGGAGACGTCTTCCGTGGAGAGCTCGGCTTCGACCGCTTTCATAAAATCGGGCTGCGAGACGTTCAGCTTGGCTACACCGGGCGCGCCCTGCACCTTGAAGTAGAGTGGCCAATCGATAGAGGGAGCGAGTTTGGAGAGCTCCTCAATGGTCTCCATGTGATAGGTGTTGTGCGGATCGCGGCGCTGGACACGCGTGAGCGAAGCCTTGGCGAGCGCGGTTTCGATCTTGAGCGTCGCGTCGGCGTCTGCTTTGGCTTGGTCCGCGTTTTCGCCGTTGAGTGCGAGCAATTGCTGGATGTATGCCGCATACTGCTCGCGAATCTTCACGCTTTTGTCATCGGTTTTTGTGTAGTAGTCGCGATCGGGAAGGCCGAGGCCGCCGGCGCCGAGCTCGACGATCATCGTGTCGGAGTCGACGGCATCCTGTCCGGTTCCGGAGCCGAAGAAGAAGCTGCCTGCGTACGCGTGGTGCAAGCGGGTGAGTGCTGAGATCAGTTCGGCGCGCGTCTGAAGGGCGTCGATCTCAGCCAGCGCGGGCAAAATGGGCCGGTCGCCGAGTGCGTCGATGGCCTGGGTGTTCATGCATGCGGCGAAATAGTCGCCGACCTTCTGCTGAACAGGCGTACGGTTTTGCGCTTTGGCTTCGTCTTCCAGAATGCCCCAGAGAAACTGTTGGTTGTCATTGGCCAGCTTGGCATAAACGCTCCACCCGGCCTGGTCGGCGGGGATGGGATTGTTTTTCTGCCAGCCCCCGCAACTGAATCTATAGAAATCCACGCAAGGGTCCAGGGAGCGGTCCAGGCTGCTCAGGTCAAGCGAAGGGGAATACGGCATGGCTTGCAGGGGCTGCGGTGCGGGCTGCTGGGCAGTGAGGGTCAACGTGCAGGCGGCAAATACGGCGGCAAGCAATGGCTTTAAGGGCATGGCATCTCCTGTGTGTGAATGGTACAACGGCACAGGAGCGAACCCGGCGGGCGAGAGCGCGGAGGCCCGTGGCAAGGACAGTGCCGGGACAGGTGAATGCCTGGAGTGGAGTGACAAAGGGGTTTTGCGGCACGGCTTCTCCAATGCGGAGAAAGCCGGAATCGGTGTGCGTGTTTGCAGCGGGGAAAATCCGGATCACGCGACGGCTGGGAGCCTGGGAAACGGGGAAACGGGAGGTTAAGACCGAATCAAAATGGATGCAACTTGCCCCGCCGAGGACTGGGCAAGCTTCATCCTCGCCATCGTTGCGGCAAGAACTGAGGCAGGGTGGAATCCCGATAACTAAGGAAACCCATCGAGCGCCCCGCGCAGTGATTGCTAGCTAACGTAGCTGGACAGGTTCGAGCTGATTTGGTTGTACGCTTTCTCAAGTCCTTGGGCGAGAAAACCCGTAGCAGCAGTTGCGCCAAAGGTGAGCAGCGCGACGACCAGTGCGTACTCGACCATGTCCTGGCCTTCTTCGCGGCTCGCCAAATCCTGGAACTTCAAATACAGCTTCAACAGCATCGTGTTCACTTTGTTCTCCCCCCACAGGTGCATTCTCCCCAGCCGTACCCGGAGTAGCTTTTCCGTTGCAATTGACGGGCCTATCTGAAGTTCGTACCTATCTACATAGGAATCAGTGGCTTGCTTAATTTGGCTCCAAAGAGCCATGCAAACCCCATGTAAACGGCTGTATACAAGGCCTCCGGGGGAAGACCTGCATCGTTTACATTACTTAATGGTTAGAACGGACTTCTCATGTCTATGGTTCTCAGGGCTTAAGGGTTCCCTAATGGCTCCCAGACACCCAACAGGCGGATTCTTCAACCCGCTGAAGAATGCCTCGATCCGGACAAGCCATGCTGTGAATCACCTGCTTTCCCGTGTCTGACCTTCGATACGTGACAAGCATCACATGGCCCGGCCTTTTCGAGGTGAAACTATGTGCACTGGACCATGGATCATCCATACCCATTCTTCGTTCTCTTCTTATTCATCACTTTCATTCCGGGAGGCCGCTCATGAACCTCGACCCATCCGCGTTTGTTGCCGATCCGGCGTTGATCCAGGGACTCGAAGATCAGTCCACCGCGATTTCCTGCCGCGAAGACCGCGTCCTCTTTCATCAGGGAGACGCACCCATGGGCCTCTATATTCTCAAGACCGGCGAGGCCACTCTCACCATGAACTCGCCCAAGGGAAAGGAAATCGTCTCCACCAAGGCCGCCGCCGGTTCCCTGCTCGGTCTTCCCGGGCTCATCGGGAATGAGCCTTACACGCTGACCGCTATCGCCCATGCCGGCGCCCATCTCAAGTTCCTCGACCGCGACAGCTTCACTGCTCTCATGCGCAGCGATCCCGCGCTGGCTCTCAAGGTATTGCAGGTCCTGGCCGCCGAGGTTCGTTCCGCCCGCAGAGCCATCCTCCGGCGCTAATGCCGGGTGAGCGCGTGGCCCGTGCGCCGATTGACTCATCCCCGACCTCCCTGAGAAACTCAGGTGGATGCAATATCGCGGAAAAGTGGAATTTGCTCAGGAACGAAAGATCCGCGAGCGGAACACCCGTCTCTACCGGCTGGCGCACTGGCCCATCTGGATCTGGGTCTTCTTCCTCGCCCCCGGCCCTTTGACCTTCTCGCTGTTTGCCCACGGCTTTGCGTGGGGCAACGGCATCTGGCTTGCCGCCGTGCTCGTTGGCACCGGCATTGCCGCGTTGCGTGGCCGGTTGCCCGGCGCCGAGCCGCGCCCTTACATCCTCCGCTTTGATGAGGACCGGCCCAATCCCCTCTATCGCCGCGTCTGCTACACCTTTGCCTGGAGCGCCGTAATCAGTTTTGCCAGCCTCAATCTGGCCGGCCTGGTCGGCTCTGCTGTCACAGGCGTCTGGTACATGAACCAGCTCTACACCTACGCCTATTTCCCGCTCTTCGGCATTATTTTGCTTCTGGGACTCCTCGGCAAGCTGCCCCGCGTCGGCCCCTCGACCAAAACGGAAGGCATGGAGCGGCGTTACTTCTACGGCTCCGTCTGGGCGGTCACTGCCGCGCAGACCCTCCTGCTCATCCTCTGGAAGGCGCTGCCGCATACCCACGCGGGCGACCTGATCAAGCTCTTCGCCTACGTCGCAGCGCTGGTCTTGATGGGCCTGCTCTCCGCACAGGGCAAGCTCTACCGCACTCGGCCCATCCTCCCCGGGGACGTAATGGTGGAATAGGCGAGGAACTCCGCCCGAGCGGCTGCCTGGCACGCGGCGCCGCTCGTCTTACCTGTTTTTGGGCCTGTTTTTGGGGCCTGTTTTTCAGGACGATCGGGGTGGAAATGGAGCGCGGCTGCCGTACTCACGAACAGCCCCGCTTCCGCCGTCACTTCTTCGAGGTGACCGACTTGTACCCCGAACCTTTAGCCTTCTTCATGGCCGCCATGCCCTCTTCCACCGTCAGCAGCGGCGTGGTCTTGGTAGACTTCAGCGCTCCTCCGGCTGCAATGGACAGGGCGATGGCCGCGGCGCTCAGGTTGTCCGGCATATCGATAATGCAGACGATGTCCTGGTCGCCGAAGGAGAGCCAGAGGCCGACCAGCGAGCCGCCGAGATTTTCGATTGCCTTGCGCACCACCTCGGCGCGGTTTTGCGGCTTCTTCATCAAAGCCGCCAGCGCTTCGGTGGTATACGAACCTTGCACGAGATAACTGGGCATGATCTTTCACCTTTCAGGAAAATCAGAGTCTGGTTACAGGGGAGGGCGCAAGTATACACACCACTCCCGGCGCTTGTGGCAACAGACTTTCGCCGGCTGCACGCGCGACGCTTGCATCCAGCGCAGATGCCCCGCGCCCCATCCTTGTGCCTCTTTTCCGGCGCAAGGTTGGGAAAGTGCAGCCCCTCGTTCGTACCCGGGCAGCGCGCAGGTGCCGCAGGTGGCAGACCTGCTAAACTCTCAATCGTCATGCTCATTGCAAGCCTGCTTGTTATCGCGGTTGCCTACTTCCTCGGCTCCATTCCCGTTGGATACCTGCTTGTACGTCTCGTGCGCCACGAGGACATCCGTTCCGTCGGCAGCGGCAACATCGGCGCCACCAATGTCCTCCGTTCCGGCGGCAGGAGCCTGGGCGCGGCCACCTTTCTGGGCGACATGCTCAAAGGCTGCTCCGCCGTCTGGCTGGGTGGACTTATAGGGGTGGCCCTCGCTCCCGATGCCACGCTCCGCAATATGCAGGCGCTCGCCGCCCTCACCGCCGTTCTCGGCCACATGTTTCCCGTGTGGCTGCGCTTCAAAGGCGGCAAAGGAGTAGCGACCGGCTTCGGCGTCTTCCTGGTGGCCGCGCCTACCTCCGCACTTGCAGCCATCACGGTGTTCGCCGTGGTCCTTTTGCTCTCCCGTTACGTCTCGCTGGCCTCCATTCTTGGCGCGGCGAGCTTTCCCCTCTTTGCCTGGATTCTGGTCCGCGGAGAACGCCCGCCGTTCTTCATCGGCGTCCAGTTCGCTGTCGCATTTCTCATCATCGCCAAGCACCACCAGAACATCCGCCGCCTGCTCGCCGGCACGGAATCCCGCTTTGGAGCCTCCTCGGGAAAGAAGGCAAACGCATGAGCCGCATCGTTGTACTGGGTTCCGGAGCCTGGGGAACCGCTATCGCACTCGCCCTCCACCGCCGCGGCGGTCACCAGATCACACTCTGGTCGCACAGCGACGATGAAGCCCGGCAGATTGCCTCTGCCGGTGAAAACACACTTTTCCTGCCCGGCTTCCCGCTCCCCAAAGCCATCCTCCTCACCGCCGCCGGAGACGCTATCAGCGAGGCCGAGATTATCGTCTCCGTCATCCCATCAGGATTCGTGCGCCCGACACTCACACGGCTTCGTCCCTGGTTTCGCTCCGGCCAGATCGTGGTCAGCGCCACCAAAGGCGTGGAAAACAACACCCACCTGCGCATGACCGAGGTCATCGCCTCCAGCCTGGCGGCGACGATTCCCACCGCAGCAGTCGTCCCCGCGGGCACGCATCAAGGCCTGGAAAGAACCCCCAACGCCAACCCCGATATCAAGCTGGAGGTCTTCGACGAGGATTCCGCGCCCGAGGTCAGCTCTTCGGGCATTGAGCCTGCGCCTCGCGAGCTCGACGAACTGATTCTTCCCATCGGAGCCTTCAGCGGGCCCAGCTTCGCACTGGAAGTGGCGCAAGGCCAGCCCACGGCCGTGACCGTCGCCTTTGACGACCTGTCCGTTGCCGCCCGCATTCAGCATGAATTCTCTTCGGAAACCTTGCGCCTCTACACCTCTACCGATGTGATTGGAGTCGAACTGGGCGGAGCGCTCAAGAACGTCATCGCCATCGCCGCCGGTGTGGCCGCCGGCATGGGTCTGGGCCATAACTCCGCCGCCGCCCTCATGACCCGCGGCATCGCCGAGATTACCCGCCTCGCCGTAGCCTGCGGAGGCCGCCGCGAGACCCTTGCCGGCCTGTCCGGCGTGGGCGACCTGGTGCTCACATGCACGGGCTCGCTGAGCCGCAACAGGACAGTGGGCCAGGCGCTCGGCCAGGGCCGCAACCTGCCGGAAATTCTGGAGAGCCTGGGCGGGAAGGTAGCCGAAGGCGTCCTCACTACCCGCGCGGCTCTCGGCCTGGCCCGACGGCACGGCATCGAGATGCCCATCACCGAGCAGATGGAGCTGATTCTGGACGAAGGCAAAGACCCGCGCGAAGCCATCAAGGACCTGATGCTGCGGCCGGGCAAACACGAGCACTAGAGATTCCTGCGTTATCCTTCTCCTACCAAGCCGGCCCGGCTTGGGCGATCAAGGAGGCCCGCGATGATCGTCACTTCCAGCCGCAGACATGCACTTGCTGCAATGGCATCGGCGCTCGCCGCCATTGCGCTGCCGCGCGCTCACGCCCAGCAGACGGCCAGGACCGAAAAGCCAGCCACCGCAGCCCACCAATCACTGACCGCGATCCACTACGAGATCGATTTCAAGCCCAGCCCGAAGCGCCTCTACGAAGCCATCCTCGACCAGAAGCAGTTCGCCGCGTGCACCGGCCTTCCCGCCACCATCGATCCCACGCCGGGCGGAGCTTTCTCCATGTTCGGAGGCGTCATCGTCGGCCGCACCATCGAGCTGATCCCGAACCAGCGAATTGTCCAGGCCTGGCGCCCCACCCACTGGGACCCCGGCGTCTACTCCATCGTCCACTTCGAATTCAAGCCACGCGGCGCCGAAACCACGCTCATCTTCGACCACACCGGCTTCCCTGCCGGCGAGTACGACTCGCTGGACTCCGGCTGGCAAAGCCACTATTGGGAGCCGCTGCGCAAGTTTCTTTCTTGACGCGCCATTCATCTGCAGCCTTTACCATGGCGTTACCACCCGAATCCCTTGCCAGACTCAGGAGACCGGGCATGTCCTCCGCAACCATCGCCGCCGCTACCTCGACTGCGCCTCTTCAGGTGGTCTCTCTGGTCAAGCGCTTCGGTCAGGTGACGGCGGCCGGCGGCATTTCCCTCGATCTGCAGCCTGGCGAGTGCCTGGGTCTGCTCGGGCCCAACGGCGCCGGCAAAAGCACCCTTATTCGCGCCATCGTGGGGCGCGTCATTCCGGACTCCGGCCAGGTGACCGTATTCGGTGCCCCCGCCGGCTCGCCCGCAGCCCGGGCCGCTCTCGGTTGGGTACCCCAGGAACTGGCTATCTATCCGCGGCTCACCGCCAAAGAAAACCTCCGCGCCTTCGGCAGCTACTACGGCCTGTCGGGCAAGCCGCTCCACGACGCCATCGCCTGGTGCCTGCAATGGGCCGCCCTTGAGGATCGCGCAAATGACCTCACGCGCACCTTATCCGGCGGCATGAAGCGGCGTCTCAACATGGCCGCTGGCCTCATTCATCAGCCCAAGCTGGTTTTGATGGACGAGCCCACGGTCGGCGTCGATCCGCAGTCGCGCAACAGAATTTTTGAAATGATCGAAGCCCTTCGCGAGCAGGGCGCCACCATCATCTACACCACGCACTACATGGAAGAAGCCGAGCGGCTCTGCGACCGCATTGCCATCGTTGACCACGGACGCATCATCGCCCTTGGCACCCACCAGGCCCTCATCCAGGAGTCATTCGGCTCCCGGAGCGAGGTTCTTGCGCGTTTTGACGGACCTGCCGAAGCTATCGCTGCCTGGGCCGCATCGCGCTCCGGTCGCATCGTCGACTCCAGCGCCGCCTTCACCATCGACCACCCCACGGAAATTGCAGGCCTGCTCGATTCCGCTGCCAGCGCGGGACTACAACTGGTCGATGTATCGCTCCGCCGGCCCAACCTCGAGTCCGTTTTCCTCCACCTCACCGGAAGGGAGCTGCGGGACTGACATGACCTTTCTTCCCATCGCACGAACCGCACTCGTAGCCCTCCGACGCGACAGGGCCTCGCTGGCCCTCAGCTTCGTGCTGCCCATCGCCTTTTTCTCGATATTCGCCGCCATCTTCGGCAATCGCCACGACACCGTCCCCAAGGTCTCCGTCATCCTGGTCGACGAAGACCAGAGCACGGCCTCGCACCAGCTTGTTAAGGCTCTGCAGCATGAGGGCTCGCTGAGCGTCTCCATGCGGCCCACGTCGGATAAAGGAGCGGCGCCGTCAGCCAACTACACCGCCGCCAGCGCCGAAGCCGCTGTCAAAGCCGGTGACGTCTCGGTCGCGCTCGTCATTCCCCGCGGCTGGGGCGATCATCCGGTTGCCTTCGGCCCGGATCAGGGACAGGCTGCTCCCGCGATTCAACTGCTCTACGACGCCAGCGACGTGATCGCTCCGCAAGTGGTCGGCGGCATGCTCCAGAAGACCGCCATGACCGCAATGCCCGTCACCATGGCCGAGCAAGGCATGAAGTATACGGGCAAGTACATCGGCGGCCTTACTCCGCAGCAGCAGGCGCTCATGCAGTCCAACCTCGACCAGTTGCGCAAAATTCAAGCCCAACCGGAAAGCGCCGCAACTGCTTCCACCGCATCCGGCTCCGCGGATTTCGGCGGCATCATTGCAGTCCAGAACCGTTCGGTTATAGGAGAAAACAAGAACAACAACATGATCTCCTTCTACGCCGCCGCCATCGGAGTCATGTTTCTGCTCTTCACCGCCAGCGGCTCGTCGGGAGCATTGCTGGATGAGGCCGAAAGCGGTACCCTCGACCGCGTGCTCAGCTCGCGCATCACCATTACAGGCCTGCTGGCTGGCAAGCTCTTCTTCAACACCCTGCTCGCCTTCACGCAGCTCGTCGTCATGTTTCTGTGGGGCTGGGCTGTGTTCAAGCTTGACTTCTTCTCCCACATTCCCGGCTTCATTGTCATGGGGCTTTCGACCGCCGTTGCCGTCGCCGCCTTCGGCATGCTGCTGGCTTCGCTCTGCCACACGCGCGCACAGCTTGGCGCGCTCTCCACGCTGGTCATCCTCATGATGTCCTCCATCGGCGGAAGCATGTTCCCCCGCTATTACATGTCGGAGTCGATGCAGAAGGCCGGCCTGTTCACCATCAATGCCTGGGCCATCGACGGATTCACGAAAGTGTTCTGGCGCGACCTTCCCATCTCCGCCCTCTGGCCGCAGGTCTCCGTCCTGCTGGCAATCGCTATTGTCCTGTTCCTTTTCGCGAGAAGAGTGGCGCGGCGATGGGAATACGCGTAGGATTTGCCATCCAGGAGGGCGCGGCCATTCGGCCGCAAACGCGGCGTCAACCTCGCTACTCCATCCGATATTCCCTGTTTTTTATCCGCCCGCAATCGCCCCAATAATCAGCAGCGGCTCTCGGCCTGTCGTAACTGGCTCCGGTAACTCCGCATCGAGCGACTCATTCGACCAATCTTCTTCGCAGGCGAAGAAGCGCAGGAACGCGCGGCGCTGCCCCGTGCCATATTCGCGGATCGTGCCGCACAGCATGGGGTAACGCGCTTCCAGCGCGTCGAGTACGCGGCGGATGGTGACCGGCGCGGGGACGGCAAGCTCGACTTCCGCGCCCGTCCCCGCGAGGGTGCGCAGGTGCTGCGGCAACACGACGCGCATCATCGCTGCACCCGAGCGAGTCCCGCTTTACCCGCGGTCATTCCTGTTCCCCGATCCCTGTTCCCTGTCTCTCTCACGCCAGCGTCTGCACCTCGACACTCATCACGGCGGGCAAGTCGCGCACGATGGGCGCCCAGGTGTCGCCCGCATCCGAAGACGCGTAGACCTGGCCGCCGGAGGTGCCGAAGTAAATGCCGCACTCGTCGAGCGTGTCAACGGCCATGGCGTCGCGCAGCACATTTACGTAACAGTCCTTCTGCGGCAGGCCCGCGGTGAGCGGCTCCCACTCGTTGCCGCCCGTGCGGCTGCGCCACACCTGCAGCTTGCCTTCCAGCGGAAAGTGCTCGGAGTCGCTCTTGATGGGCACTACGTAGAGCGTTTCCGGCTCGTGCGCGTGGACGTCGATGGCGAAGCCGAAATCGGTGGGCAGATTGCCGCTGACCTCGTGCCAGCTATCGCCGGCATTGTCGGAGCGCATCACGTCCCAGTGCTTCTGCATGAAAAGCACGTCGGGGCGCGCGCGGTGCATGGCGACATGATGAACGCAGTGGCCTACCTCGCCTGTGGGATTGGGCATAAAGCCGGAAACCAGGCCCTTGTTGATGGGCTTCCAGTTCTTGCCGCCGTCGTCGGTGCGGAATGCCCCCGCGGCGGAGATAGCGATGTAGATGCGGTCGGGATTTGCCGGGTCCTGGATGATGGTGTGCAGGCACATGCCGCCCGCGCCGGGCTGCCAGTGAGGAGCATATGTATCGGTTCCTGCGCCCTGCCCGCGCAGGCCCGCCAGTTCCTCCCAATTGGTTCCCCCATCGGATGATTTGAAGAGCGCCGCATCTTCCACGCCGGCGAGCACGGTCTCCGCGTCGGTGAGCGATGGCTCCAGGTGCCACACGCGCTTGAACTCCCAGGGATGCGGCGTGCCGTCGTACCACTGGTGCGTGCCGGGAACGCCGTAGTAGGCAAACTTGTTGCCCACCGGCGACCAGGTTGCACCACCGTCGTCGGAGCGCTGAATGACCTGGCCATGCCACGATGTAGATTGCGAGGCATAGAGCCGGTTGGGATTCACTGGCGAGCCTTTCATGTGGTAGATCTCCCAGCCGGCGAAGAACGGCCCGCTCACCTGCCAGTCCTTGCGTTTTCCATCCGCTGCCAGGACAAACGCACCCTTCTTTGTGCCCACCAGAACACGCACCTTGCTCATCGCGACCTCCCGCTTTTATCCCGGACAAAGAACTCCGCTTTGCGATTCTTCCCTATCAACGCGACGATTTCAAGTATTTTTGTCGCTGCGGACGACTGGCGCGGCTGACGCCGTATAGAATCGCCGGGCGGCATTCCCCAGGAGATTTGCGCCGCAAAACAAAATCCAACATCGAGGAAGACCAACATGAAATACATTTCAACCTGGGCAGCTCTACCTGGTGCGACCGCTGAATGCGTGGAAAAGTTCCTTGCAGGCGAAGCGGCGCATGAGCCGGACGTCACGGTTCTTGGGCGTTGGCACAAAGTGGACGGCAGCGGCGGCTTTTCTCTGTCAGAGACAAACAACCCCCTATCGATCTACAAATTCGCCACCAAATGGGCTGACCTGATGGAGATCCACGTGGATGTGGTAATCGACGAAGCAGATGCCGGGCCCATACTGGCCGCTGCCTTCAAGAAGTAACACAGACAGCATTTCGCCGGTTCCAGCAGTTCCGCGCCGACCGGTTTCTTTCTGGAGACCCGTCGGCGCAGTCCGTTTCGAGGCCGCCCTCGCCGTCCGTGCTCCCTCACCGAGCCGCAACGGTCTGCGCCGCCAGCACGCTGCGCGCATGAACCACCTCCGGCAGGTCCAGGTCCGCCGCGGGCCAGGCCTTCAAAAACGCTTCATAACTCGCGCGTGCGCTCGCCGCATCGCCTTGCAATTCCGCAACCCGCGCCAGACCATACAGACCAAACCCCGAGTTGGGCCGCTCTTTGAGCGCCTCCTGGTAGGCTGCCCTGGCGCCCGCATAGTCCTTGGCGCGCAGCAGAGCGGCAGCTTCGTTTTCGCCCACCGGCCGGATGTAAAACGGAGGCTCGTGGTAGCCCATGCTCTTTTCTTGTTTCACCGCCGAAGCGTACAGCTTCTTTGCCTCATCCAGCTTGCCCTGCGCGGCCAGCACGCCGGCGCGCAGCTCAAACGAAGCGATGCCAAGAGATTTCATCAGCGGCCCCGCATCTGCGTCGGGCATGACCATCACCATGGCCGGCTGATCCTTCTTTACCGCATCCAGCTTTGCCTCGTCCTTCTTCTCCTTGTCCTTGCCTTTGTCCGCATCTTTGAGTGCCTGGTCCTGCTCGGCCCGCCACAACCCCGCGTCCATCCGCGCGCCGGCGGCTTGCGCGGAAGCAGCATCGCCAGAGTCGAGCGCTTCCATCCCGCGCGCATATTCGCTCAACTCCGCGGCCAGAAAGCGGAGATTCGCTGTCTTCTCTCCTTCTCCAACGCTGGCCTGCTTCAGCATGGCCAGCACCGCGTCCCAGTCGCCCACGCGCAGCGCCACGGGCAGACGCTGGCTGATGCGCGCCATCTGGTCCCGCGCCGACCAGATGTACAGCGTTGCCGAAAGCTTGCCCCGCGCCGCGCTCAAATGATCGCTCAACGCGTTGGCCTCGCTCAGCTTGCCCTGCTCCATCAAATTGGCAATGGCGTACATCATATTGTGCACGTAGTTCCAGTCGTCGTCGGGCGAGACGTGCTGCTCACGCAGGTAGCGCTCGTCCGTCTCAGTCGACGCGGCAAACCAGTGCTCCGCCTGCGCATAGTTGCCCACGCGGTAATAGATGTGCCCCGGCATATGAACCATATGCCCGGAGTTGGGCGCCAGGCTGGCAAGCAGCGCGGCGCTCTTGAGCGCCAACTCGGGATGATTGCCCGGCTCCATGGCGTGGATCCAGTAGTGGTGCGCGGCTGAGTCGTTGGGAGCGTCCTTGATGACGCTCTCGAGAAGGGCAATGCGCTCCTTCTGTCCCTCCTTCGGTTCGCCCTTGTCGTCGTAGCCGTTTCCCACCGCGCCTGCCAGGTAGATACGCGCCTCAATGTCCGTGGGGTACTTCTTTACCAGCGTGCGTAGAATCGCGATCCGCGCCGAGTGATCGCCTTCTTTCTCGTCGTCCTCGGCCTGGGCCGCCTCAATGTAAAGCTTCCCTGCCGCACCCGCATGGCCCTTCAGCTCTACCGCCCTGGCCAGCGCCTTCTTGCCGTATGCCTCCGCGCCGACCTCGCGCATGCCTTCGGCCTGGGCCAGCCCCCAGTAGCACATGGCGCAGTTCGGGTCCACGCGAATGGCCTGCTCAAAGGCCTTGGCCGACTCGTAATCCCAGAAGTCGTGCAACAGGCTCAGCCCCTGGTCGAACCACGCCTGCGCCTCCGCGCTGGCCTTGATGGCGATGTGGCTATTGCCAATGCCCGTCATCTTCACTGGCGCAGGAAGCTGTTCCGGCGGCGGCACCGGCTGCATATCCGCCATGTTATGCATGTTGTCCATGGCCTGCTGGGCCGCGGCTGAGGGGTGATCGGCAAGCGCCACGAGAGCGATAACCGCGGTGGCGAGCGCAGCAGAAGAGGCAAGCGGACATCGAGGCAAATAGGGAGACAAAAAGGGGAAGCGGGGAAATCGCATGCCGACACTATACGCGAGCCCTCCCAGCCCTGGCACCCGCCATTTGCCTCTGATCCTGGTTCCCGAATCCGGCGGTGGGTCAATTTGAAGAGACAACCCCTCGGGGGCTAAGGCCCACGCACATTTTGCCTGGCCTACGTGCGGGCTGAAGCCCGTACCCTTCAAGCTGACCCAACACCCTTGATCGCTCCCCCCGATCCCTGCATTAAACTCAAGTTTGGACCCCTCGACGATGAAGCTTTTTGGCGGCAGGAAAGAAATCTCAGAGGATACCCCGAAAACGGGCTTCTTCGACCGGATGAAGCAGGCGGTCTCGCGGACGCGCGAGTCGCTATCGTCCAAGATCGAAGGCCTGGTCGCGCTCACCCGCACGGTCGACGAGGGAACGCTCGAAGATCTTGAATCGGCGCTTTTGACCAGCGACCTGGGAGTCCAGACCACCACGCGGATTTTGGACGCTCTCCGCGATCGCGCCCGTCGCCAGGCCATTGAAGGCGGCGAAGAGCTGCGCGACCTGCTCAAGCAGGAGCTGCGCGCAATCCTGGAAGCTCCGCTCAAGCAGAGCCCGCCTGCAGCGCCGCCCGCCGAAGGACCGTGCGTCATCTTTCTTGTAGGCGTGAACGGAACGGGAAAGACGACCTCCGCGGGCAAACTGGCGGCGTGGTATCGGGCGCAAAATCGCTCTGTGCTCTTGTGCGCCGCTGATACATTTCGGGCAGCAGCGATCGAGCAGTTGGAAGTGTGGGCAGCGCGCTCCGGCGTGGAGATGATCAAGACCCGCCAGGGCGGCGACCCTGCTGCCGTGCTCTACGACGCTGCGTCTTCGGCCAAGGCGCACAAGATCAACGAGCTCATTGTCGACACCGCGGGCCGATTGCACACCAAGACGGGGCTCATGGATGAGCTTGAAAAGATGCGCCGGACCGCCGCAAAACTGATTCCCGGCGCTCCGCATCAGGTGCTGCTGGTGATGGACGCAACCACGGGACAAAATGGGCTGCAGCAGGCACGGCTATTTACGCAGGCCGCCGGCGTCACCGGCATCGTGCTCACCAAGCTGGACGGCACTGCCAAAGGCGGCATCGCCGTG
>CAYUJM010000035.1:0-31468 GCA_964445025.1 uncultured Occallatibacter sp.
TCAAAACCCACCATGAATTTGCGCACCGTGGCCGAGCGCAGCAGCGGCGGATAAAAGTGGGCATGGAAATGCCACTCCGGGTGCGTCCCCTTGTCTGTCGGCGCCTGGTGGAAGCCCATGGTGTAGGGAAAGCTGGTTTCAAACAGGTTGTCGAAGCGGATGGTGATGCGGTTGAGCGCATCGGCCAGCGCATCGCGCTCGCTGCCGGTAAACTCCGGCAGAGCCCCGGCATGGCGGCGGCTCAGCAACAGCACCTCAAAGGGCCACACCGCCCACCACGGCACCAGCGCCGTGAAATGATCGTTCTCGAAGAGAATGCGCTCACCTGCCGCCTGTTCCGCGGCCAGGTACTCGCAGAGCAGGCAGCGGCCGGTCAGCGCCAGGTGCTCGTGCTGGGCCTTGGTCTCTGCGGCCGGCTCATCGGGCACGAAATCGGTAGACCAGATCTGGCCGTGCGGATGCGGATTGCTGGCCCCCATCATGGCGCCGCGATTCTCAAAGATCTGCACATACTGGATCCAGTCCAGCCCGCCCAGTTCCTGGTATTCGCGGGTCCACGCGTCCACCACGGGGCGAATCTCCGCTGGCGTCATGCGCGCCAGGGTAAGGCTGTGATCGGGATGGAAGCACAGCACCTTGCACAGCCCGCGCGCAGGCTCGGCCTTCAGCAGAGGCGACCCGGTTGCCGCAAAAGCCGGCAGCGAATCCGGCATCAGCGCGGCATAGTCGTTGACGAACGAAAAAATGCCGTCATACATCGGGTTTGCCACTCCGCCTGCGCGCTTGTTTCCAGGGCAGAGATAACACTGCGGATCGTACGAAACGCCCGAAGGCGATGCCTTTTGAGCCACTTCGCCCTGCCACGGGCGCTGCGTCCGATGCGGTGAAACCAGAACCCATGACTGGCGCAGCGGGTTCCAGCGGCGGTGCGGCGACTGACTCTTGCTTTCCATGCTTGCTCCCGCACCCGATTGTAAAGTCTCGGCCAGTCCTGCGCTCGATCAAGGCTGCAGATCGAAGGCCGGCTGCAGGCTGCCATCCATGTAGAAAGGCACCGAAGCGTGGTCGTGGACAATCTTCCAGCCGCTCTCCAGCCGCTGAAAGACAAGAGTCGAGCGCATCCAGAAGTCGACCTTCCCTTCCGGCCCTTTCTTGATTCCGCTCAGGCGGAGAAAGCCATGGCCAAAGGCGAAGTCGCCACTGACGGTCAATTTGAAATCCCGCGATTCGATCTCGACCGGCGTCGCCCACGAGTCAAGCCAACGCTGTTTCTCCATGGGATCCACTCCAAGATGCGTGAGCGGCGGAGCAAGGCTGAAAACAGCGGCGTCGGGAGCATATGCCGAGGCAATCGCGGCGCCGTTCTTGTCGCGATGCGCCTGGTGGCGCGCGTCGATGAGAGCCAGAATCTCGACCTCATCCCTTGACGTTGGAACATTTGAGACGGGGACGTTCAATGTTGCTGTGGCCATGATGAAACCTCCTTGGGATTTGAGTTTCTTCTTCAAGCGCCTGCCAGCACCTGGTGGAGCTTTTCCGCGAATCCCGCAGGATTGTCGTTGTAGCCGCCGTGCCCGCCCGGAAAAGTCACAGGCTCCGTTGCCAGGCGCTGAGCAAGGGCCAAAGCGGTGCGATACGGCAGACTTCCCACCGAGGTCTCGCCAACGCCAATCACGATCCGGACCGGGCCGGTGCGCAGCGCGGGAACATCCGGAACATAGGAACCGATGGGCAGGAAACCGTGGGCCAGAAAGAAGTCCACGTTTCCCTTGATTCGGGCAGAGGTCTCCTGCCATTGTGCAGAGGGCGGCGCAGTCCTCTCCGGCCGCGGCCCTCCACCCAGCCCGGCCCCAACCATGAACCTTTGCATCGCGGCTCCGGCGCCCTGTGTGTGGTAGGCGTTGCTCACGTCCTCGCTAAATGCCTGTGGCTCCCTCTGGTCCGGAAGCATAGCCATGCAGGGCGGCTCGTGCGCCACTAAGGTTTTGACGTGCCCGGGGTGACGGACTGCCAGGTTGAGGCCGATCTGCGCGCCCCCGCTGCTGCCCAGGACCAGCGCCGGCTCGCCGCCCAGCGCTTCGATGAGCCTTGCCGCATCGTCGCCGTGCACGTCCATGTTCTGGTCCTCTGACGGCCCGTCGAGCAGGCTGCGCGAGTTGCCGCGCGGGTCATAGCGCACCACCGTGTACCGGTCGGCAAGAAAGCCTGCAACCTCAGCGAAGATTCCTGCGTCCGCGGGCCCGCCCGGAATCATCAACAGCACTTGGCCCGTTCCCTGCGTCTCGTAATAGATTTGCGCGCCCGGGCCCTTGAGAAGCGAAGAGTGGATCATCGATTTTTCACCGGACATGGGAAGATCTCCTTGCGTTTTCGCCGCTGGAGGCCGGCCTGGAGCGTTGCGGCTCCCGGAAGACACCCGGCCCTGCCATTGCGAGGCGGCGGCCCAATCAAGAGCCGCTTACGCTGTCGGGAGCAGGATCTCGGTGATCAGCTTATCTTCCGGCGTGGTGCGCGGATCGTTCGCGTACTTCTCAATGCAGAAGTCGCTCCTCAGCATCATGTCGTTCTTCGCGGCAATCTCGAAGACACGTCCCGTCGCCGCCGGAAGATCTGAGTAGGGCCCGGTCAAAACGAATTTGCTGTATTTTCCGCCCTCAAAGACCTCATAGGTCAGGCCTGATGGAAGCTGAACCGGCGGCTTGGCCAAAACAAAGCCGGCGCGATAGATGTTGGGGCTCGTCTTGTAAAGGCTCATGGATCCGGTAATCTTATTGTTCTCCACCAGCAATGGAACAAGACTGTACGCGGTCTGCCACGCTTCCGGGGCGATCTTTGGAAATGGCCCTCTCTTCTCGATAAAAACGTAATGCGTCTCCGGCCAGTCGACAATCTCGGGTTCTTCGGTCAGGTTCACACTGCCTCCTTTTCGGGATTGAATGTTCAACAGGCTACAGCGGTTCCGCACTTGCATTACAACGGAACCTCTACTCTCAAGTGGCTTTCCCTCAAGAAGAGCCACCTTTCGCTGCGCTGCAAAGGGCACACGAACTGTGGAACCGCTCTATTCTGTGAGGTAAAGGCATCCAGCCATGCTGAGTTGCCGCTCCGCCGGGAACTCAATGCCGATGCGCTTCTTGAGCGTCGGCGGCAGGTGTTCCATCTGACCAATGGTCGATGGGTACCAGAAAGATGGATTCTGGCTCCGGACCGGGGGGAATCAGCAGGACGGGAGAGTCCGGCAGATTTGCTCCCCAGCTCGCGCCACTCGCTTGCGCAATGTGAAACATCAGGTGAGGGTGCCAGTGCCCGACTGAATCCCCAAGGTAACCGCCCTTCGCCATCATGTACGACATCGCGCCCGCCTCCGGCAAGGGAATCTCATTGCTATCGAGCGCGGCCTTCATGCTGTCCGCGATTTGCGTCTTGGTAAGCCCTTTCAGCGCCAGTCTTGTCCGTTGAATCGTGTAAGGAAGAATGGATCGCGAGGCCTGCGGGTTATAGCAAACCGGCCCCCGCATTTTAGGGTTCCAAAACTCCGCACTCTCCACCGGAGACATCCACGACCGCTCTACAACACAGGTGAATCCGTTCTTCCCTTCGCTTGCTGTCCGGTAACCGTCCTTTCCCAGAATCAGCACCTCCGCGTCCCGGGATATCGCTACCGGAGCTGCGCTCCGGGCCAGGGCAACCTCGGCATCTGGATCCATCAGGTATCTGTCAATGGGCGCCATTGCCGGATAGGTTTGTGCTGCATCCTGAGCCTTCATCAGGCACGCGGCGCCATGCGCTAGAAACAGGACAGCAGTTGCCAGAGATACGGGGATGTTTCTGTTCATACATGCCTCCTTGGGATGGATCTCTTCGATGATTCCGGTTTGGATCTACTTCGATGAAGGACTTTCCGATTGCTGTTGATTGAACAGCAATTCAATATAGCGGCGAAGATGATCGATACAAACTACGGCAATTTCGGGGCTATGCTTGGCCTTGGCAAGGATAAACGCGCCCTGGATGGCCGCCTGCGCATAAAGCGCCAAGCTTTCCGCCGTCCATTCCGGCGTCATTCCCCGCTGCCGCAAGGCCTCTTCAATGTCCGGCACCAGCGTAGCCGCATGCTCGCTGATGCTGCGGTTGCATGCCTCACGAATGGCCGGATGCGTGTCGTAGACCTCCTGCACCATGGTGCCGACCAGGCAGGTGAAGTCAGGCAGTTCGCCGAGCAGCAGCGATTTGCGGAAATCGACGTAAGCCAGCAGGCGATCGAGCGGGTCAGCCGGCGCGTGATAGGGCGCGGAAGCAAACAGCGCACCGGTGCCCTCAATCCAGAAGTCGGCGGCGGCCAGGGCCAGCGCTTCCTTGCTGTCAAAGTGATGAAAAAAGCTCCCCTTGGTCAGCTCCGCTGCCTCGCAGATGTCCTCGATGCGCGTGGCGGAGTAGCCCTTGGCGCGAATCACATGCATGGCCGCATTCAGCAGCTTGGTCTTCGATTCGTGTCTCGTCTCGGTTGCAGTCATTACCATACCAACTAGTTGGTACTATTAATACCCACTAGTTGGTATGCTGTCAATCACTTTCTTCTCTTCCCTGTGGAAAACTTCAGATCTGTCTCTACCGTCGCTTCTTGTGGCGAACCCGGGAACAGCTACTGTGGTTCGAAAGACTCCGGGCCGCTCCGGACTCTCTCCGCCGATTCCAACACCGCGGGCAACATGCGACGCGCCCGGCATCGCATCGCGCACGTCCCTTCGCGATTGGCGTGTTCAAGCAGAACCAGGACTTCCCTGTGCAGTTGCGGTTCGGCAACAGCAACCATTGCGAACGCCTCCAGCGCGATGGCGCGGACGGCGATACGCTCGTCTTTTGCCATCGGTCTCAACAGGACTGTCAGCCGCATTCGCCGGGCATGCGTCGAGACGTTCAGTGCCGCGGCCTGAATCAAATAGCCGCGGGTCTGCCACTCATCTTCAGGAAGCTGGGCCACAAGGTCGATCAGCAGTCCAGCGTATCTTCGCAGGATGCCCGGCTCCCGCGCACTCACCCGGCGTGCCAGGTCAGCAGCACACCGGCGTGCAAACGGCTCCTTCGACTTCAACTCGTCGACGAGGTCGCGAATGACGGTCCGGCGAGGCGGCGGCTGCCGCAGAAAATCCCGCATGGCCGCCACTGCATCGGCATTCTTCCATCCGCGCGGGACCAGGACACATCGAGACATACTGGCGGCGCCAGTATAGCCCTTCTGGAGATGGCCTGCGCGGCTTTTGGAACTTCTTCCGCCCATCCTGCGTAGCTCTCCACCATTGGAGAGGTGTGCTTATGCGCTGGGCCCTTGCGTTTTCTGCTGCGGTCTTTCTCCTGCCGATCCCAAGCGTCACGCAAACCAGGATGGATGTCGAGGACCTCGCGCATCATCCCATTGAGGCGGCCTTTCCTTCAGACGGCCAGCTTGACATGCGAATTCGCTCTGCCGAGATTCACATCGTCGGCAGCGATGAGGACAAGGTCGTGGTCCGCGTGGGTGGAAGGCAAGGCAGCGACTCAACCGACGTCCGGACGCACTTCGAGCGATTCGATCGCTACGGAAAGCTCCGCGTAACGGGCGGACCGAACAACGAAGTGACCATCACCGTCCAGGTTCCAAAGATCTCGAACCTTCAGGTCCGCATTTTAGCCGGCGCCATCGAGGTCAAGGACATCAAGGGCAGCAAGGACATCGATCTCAGTGCGGGAGATTTGACCATTGCCGTTGGCGATGCAGCCGATTATTTCCATGTGGAAGCTTCCGTTACCTCCGGCGCAATTGAGGCCGAGCCCTTTGGCGAGTCGCGTGGTGGATTGTTCCGGTCATTCGAGAAGTCCGGCCACGGCAAATACAAACTTGTAGCCCATGTCGGCGCCGGCGACCTGACGCTGAAATAAAGAGACGGCATCCTCACCTGGCAATTCCCGTCTCTTTGAAGATGGTCACCGCCGATCCCTCCGCAAGGGAAGCCGAATCGAACTCACGCGGTGGGCTTCTCCGGCGGGGGCATGGAGGCCAGAAACAACCGCACAAACTCGCCGCTGTACTCTTCCAGCAGTTCCCTCACCCGGTTGGGATCGTCCGACTTCACAATCAGGCCCGCGTGGTGGTGTTTCTTCATGCGATGCACAATCTCCGGCGCATCGAAGGCGCTGGTGTCCGGCTCGGCCGTCTGCGCGAGGCAAAGCACGCTTCCCGCATAGCTGGCATGAACGATCGGCAGCGCGTAGTCCGCTCCACGCAGACCCGCAACCTCCAGCCGCGCCCACTCCCGCCACAGGTTCACTCCCGTTGAAGCTTCCACTAGGTCGGAGATAAAGGCTCCTCCCACCCGCGCCGCGATCTCAAGGAAGTAGAATCGCCCGTCGGCATGGGCCTTGATGTACTCGGCATGCGTGACTCCACTCTTCATGCCCAGCGCCGGCGCGAGATTCGCGTTCAGCCCGGTCAGCGAGATCCAATCGCTGCTGCCGCGGTCCACCGTGCGCGTGGTGAAGACGCCGCCCTCGTGCATCACCTGCATGGGCGGATGACCGTACTGGTGGACCACGGAGAAGACCACCTCGCCGCCGCTCACAATCGAGTCCACGTGAAAGATGTCGCCGGGCACGAACTGCTCCATCAGGAAGCGGCTTTGGCGGTCGCCCAGCTCGTCCAGCGCCCGCCACAGCTCCTCCGGCTCATGAATCTTGCGAATTCCCAGCGCCGAAGCCTCCGAACGCGGCTTGAGCAGCCACGGCGCCGGCACGCGGTCCATGTACCCGCGCAGCTCGTCGTAGTTCAGCACCCGGCAAAACTGCGGCACCAGAAAGCCGGACTCCTGCGCGCCGATGCGCATGGCCAGCTTGTCGCGGTAGAAGGCCGACGCGGTCACGCCCATGCCGCGGATGCGCATGTGCTCGCGAATCTCGGCCGCGGTCTCCAGATCGAATTCGTCAAGAGCGACAATGCGGTCGAAGCGCCGTCCCCGCGCCATCCACGAGACGGTGTTCAGAATCTGCTCGGTGGTCAGGTCCGGCGGCATGGTCACCACTTCTTCCATCGCCTCGCGCGGCCAGGCGGCATCGCGCAGTTTGTCCACGGTAAGCAGTGTCGGCTTCACGCCCATCTCCGCGCACTGGCGCAGAAAGTCGTGGCCCTTCTCGTAGCTTGCTATGCACAAAAACCGCTCTGTCGTGTCGCCCATGAATTCCTCGCTGCAGTTTAATTAAGAGCTGATCATTGCATGCTGGCTTTGGCCCCACCGGGGCGAGAGCTCAACGCCTTCCAACCTTATCGGCACAAAACCCCGAGCGTACCAGCGAGTGCCGTGATCCGGGACGAATCTTCGAAGTGCGCTCAATCCATAACCCGCGCTTCCGTCCCAATTCCCTATTCCCTGTTCCCTGGTCCCTGGTTCCTCGTCTCACGTCATGGACTCCAAGTGAGGATAGTTCTACCATAGACGCTGCAACTGCAAACGTCTGCGCCATCGCGCCCCGAGCCGTATCGAGGACCATCCGCCATGCTCTCCGCAACCGAGATTGTTCAACTGCACGACCAGCGGACCAGCGCCTGGCATCTGTCCGGGGAAGAGTCTGACAAAACTGCCCCTCCTGTTTTGGAGTCAGCGAACGATTGGCTCGGCCTGCTCGCCCGCCAGCATCGCGCCAACTTCGATCTATGGCACATTGAAGACGAAGCCAGAGATCCGGACGCCACCGACTCCGATCTGGCACGCGTCAAGCGCCGCATCGACTCAACCAACCAGCGCCGTAACGACCTGGCCGAGGAATTGGACCGCACCTTGCTAGCCTGGCTCGCCCCCCAGAACCTGCCCAATCCCGATGCTACGTTGAATTAAGAGTCACCCGGCCTGATCATCGAGCGCCTTTCCATTCTGGCTCTGAAGATCTATCACACCAGGGAAGAGGCGGATCGCATCGGTTCCCCGGAAGGCCACGCCAAGCGCAATCGTCAGCGCCTTGGAATTCTTGAAGAGCAGCGCGCCGATCTCGCCGCCTGCCTGGACGCACTGTGGCTGGAGACGCTGGCAGGCACGCGGTGTTTTAAGCTCTACCGCCAACTGAAGATGTACAACGACCCCTCGCTCAATCCTGCTGTTTACCGTAAACTTGTGAAGGAAAAGGGCCGATAGCCCCTGGTTCGCAGGCAGCCCATTGACGGACCGCGGGGTTATGCGTATAAAGATGGCCTGAGCAGCGTTATTCCCTGACGCAGGTATTTCCTCGGCAGAGACCGTGCCGGAAAGCGCGTGCGGGAGTGGGCGTTGACCGCAAACTCATCACGCAAGAGGCCCGACTGGTGGCGCACGATCGAAAAAAAGAACTCTCTCCCTCAGGCAAAACTGGTGGCCACTCCTCCACGGTCGCTGGACCAGCATTCCAGCACTATCAGTCCGCCGTGCAGCTGCTGCAACAGGGCAAATTCGAGAAAGCATTGGCTGCGTTCGAAAAACTGCTTCCAGTGGCACCCATGGAACTGATCGATCGCTGCAGGATGTATACCGCCACTTGCCGGCGGCAGCTGGAAGAGCGCAAGCTGACCTTCCTCACGCCCGAGGAACACTACGACTACGCCATCTCGCAGCTCAACACCGGCTACTACGAAGAGGCGCGGGAGCAGTTCCAGGGCATTCTTACCGGCCATCCCGATGCCGACTATGCTTTCTACGGCCTGGCCTTGCTGGACGCTATCACCGGACGCACGCAGGATTGCCTCGGGAACCTGGCCCGCGCCATCGAGCTGAACCCCAGGAACCGGCTGCAGGCGCGTGCCGATAACGACTTCCAGAGCATGGTGGATGACCCCCGCTTTACCGAGCTGCTGTATCCTGAGATTCCGTAAGGTCTTGTTTTGAACCCATCCGTGTCTGATACCGAAGACGTGTTGCAGCAGCAGCCCAACTTCTCTGAAGCACCTGCCCCGGCGGGAACCATGCGCGTGGTGGCCATCGGCGGTGGTACCGGTCTCTCTACCCTACTGCGCGGCCTGCGCGAGCACGTGACGCCAGCCGGAATCTCCGCCAAGCCCGGACTCATCGCCGATCTGGCCGCCGTGGTTACAGTAACGGACGATGGCGGTTCCTCCGGCCGTCTGCGCAAGGGCTTCAACATGCTGCCTCCCGGCGACCTGCGGAACTGCATGGTGGCGCTCAGCGAGGAGGGAGACCTGCTGGCCAAGCTTTTCGCCCACCGGTTCCGCGGCGGCGAAGCGCTCAAGGGACACAACTTCGGCAATCTCTTCGTCGCTGCCCTCACGGAGCTCACCGGCGATTTTGCGCACGCCATTCAACTCGCGTCGAAGATCCTGGCCGCACGGGGACACATCTATCCCGTCACAACGACCAATGCCACGCTGATCGCGCACATGGACGACGGATCGATCGTCCGCGGGGAGACAAACATCACCGCGAGCCGCAGGCGCATCGTGGAGCTGACCCTCGATCCGCCCGACGCCGCGCCGCTCCAGGAGACGCTCGACGCCATCGAGCGCGCCGACCTGATCACCGTGGGGCCGGGCTCGCTCTACACCTCGCTGGTCACCAACCTGCTGGTCGAAGGCATCCCCGCCGCGCTTGTCCAGGCGCGCGGCATCCGCGTCTTCATCTGCAATCTGATGACCCAGGCCAATGAGAGCCTGGGACTGACTGCATCCGAGCACATCGAGCGCATCTACGAGCACACCCGTGCACCCATCTTCGATTGCGCGCTGATCAACACAGGTTCCTTCTCACCGGAGACGCTGGCCCGCTACGCCGCCGAGGGGGCATCGCCGATCGTTCCCGACATCGAGCGCGTTGAGGCCCTGGGCGTGCGCTGCATCGTTGGAGACTTCGCCAGCGAGGAAAGCGTGGTCCGCCATGCTCCGGGACGCGTAACCGGGGCGCTGCTGGCGCTGGGCCGCACCCGGAATTCTTCGTAACAGCCTTAACAGATTTTTCTTTCCCGCCGTTCACCGGCTCGAGTAAAGTGGATGGGCGCAGCCAATTCCTGCGCGATCAAGCAGGAGGAAAGATGCGCAAGACCCGAGTTTGCATCCTGTTGGGCTGTTGCCTCGTCGCCCTGGCCACCCTTGCCCAGGCCCAGTCCAGGCAACAACCCGGCTTGTGGGAATCCACCAGCACCGTGAGCTTCAACGGCTCTTCCATGCCGCAAGCCCCGCAGTTACCTCCGGGCGTGCAAATGCCCCCGGGCATGAGCATGCCGGCAGGACCCATGGGCGGTCCGCACACTTTCCAGGTCTGCGTGACCCAGGCCATGATCGACAAGTACGGCGGTCCGTACTCCAACCCCTCCCGCGGCGATTGCCAGGTCACGAACATTACATTGAAGCCGAACGGCATGACCGCGAACGTGGCTTGCACCGGTCAGATGAACACCACCGGCACGGTCGAATCCACGTGGATCGACAGCAACACCACTCAGATGAAGATGCATATGACCGGGACCATGCAGATGGGTCCGAACAGCCGGCCCGTGGACATGACCATGCAGGCGAAGTACGTCTACAAGGGCCCCGACTGCGGGAATGTGAAGCCCCCTCCCATGCCGGCATCGAAGTAGCGCGACTAGAGCGCACAGGCGCGCAGGAGCGTTCGCCACAAGGACTTCCTGGGTTCCCCCGTTTCCAGCTGTCGCCGGAGACGGGGGTATTGCCGTCTCCTCGCCGCACAGACCTCCGCACAGCACGCTTTACTACCCCAATCATTCATGGAACAGTCACCGAACAAAGGTATCTTTTGTGGTACCATCAACCAAGTGATTGAGGTTCGCCAGTACGTTGACCGCCAGGGCCGCAATCCCTTCGAGCGCTGGTTCGAGAAACTGGACGACGACACTCAGGCCCGGATCACGGTCTCTCTCGATCGGCTGGAGCGGGGTAAAGCCTCATCCGCGAAAGGGGTTGGGGCAGGCGTGCAGGAGTTACGTTTGGATTTTGGCCCGGGATACCGGATTTATTTCGGCAGGGACGGAGAGCGGCTGGTGATCCTGCTGGGCGGCGGGACAAAGAAGCGTCAGCAGGCAGATATAACGGCGGCACACGCTCTCTGGGCCGAATACAGGCAGCGAAAACGGGGGGCATGATGGCGCTGACGAAGAGTTTCAACGAGACGGTAAAGACACGGCTTCAGGAGAGTCCAGGATTCCGGCGAGCGCTTCTCAGGGAGGCCGTAGGCGCGATGATTGCGGGCGATCTGGACACAGGAAAGTCCGTGCTCCGCAAGTACATCAACGGAACAGTGGGTTTTGTGCGGCTAGGAGCAGACCTCGGACGCTCGCCCAAGACGCTCATGCGCATGTTCAGCGC
Organism: uncultured Occallatibacter sp.; assembly: GCA_964445025.1. GTDB lineage: Bacteria > Acidobacteriota > Terriglobia > Terriglobales > Acidobacteriaceae > Telmatobacter. Next base: position 11,330 of record CAYUJM010000035.1, read on the forward strand.
GGCCGGCAATCCCCAGGCAAAAAACCTCTTCGAGATCGTTGCCTATCTGCAAAAGGTCGAAGGAACGGTGCTGAAAGTGGTGGACAGAGCAGCGGCATAGTGGATCGCGTCTTCATCAAGTCCGCGCCGAACCTCTCAGCTTTCCACCGTCCGCTTCAACTGCCCGCAGGCTGCGTAGATGTCGCGACCGCGCGGGCGGCGCAGGTAGGTCGCAACGCCCTCCCCAGCCAGCGTGGCGCGAAAGGCCTCGATGGCTTCCGGCGGCGGCATGGAGTAGGCGATACCCGGCCCGGGGTTCCAGGCGATCAGGTTCACTTTCACCGGCAATCCCGTGCGGCGCACCAGCCGGGCGACTTCCCGGGCGTGCGCGGGCTGGTCCGTCACACCGCTCAGCAGAACATATTCGAACGTGACTCGCTCGCGCGGGCGGAGCTTTACCTGCCGTACGGCGTCCATCACGGACTCAATGTCCCACTTGCGGTTAATGGGCATAAGCCCTTCACGAATCAGATCATTCGGAGCGTTTAAGCTGATAGCGAGCTTGGGCCGCAGCTCGGCCGGCTCCTGGGCAAACCGCTCGATGCCGGGAACAATTCCCGAAGTGGAGACGGTCATGCGCTGCGGGCTCAAGCCCACCTCGCGCACCAGCAACCGCACCGCGCCCATAAAGCTCGTGTAGTTCAAAAACGGCTCGCCCATCCCCATGAACACTAGGTTCAACCGGTCCCGGCCCACCTCAACCCCGTGACGGTCCAGCACCGCAACTACCTGCCCGGCAATCTCGCCGGCGCTGAGGTTTCGTTGCAATCCCAGTTTGGCAGTCAGGCAGAACTGGCAGTTGACCGCGCAGCCGATCTGGCTGGACACGCAGATCGTCGCCCGCTGCCATGTCTTCTCTGATGAGTCAGTCCCGACCTGCCCGACCAAATCGCTCCCGTCGCCGGCCTCTCCGTCATCCCCTTCCGGCATCGAGACAGTTTCGACCGTCTCTGCACCGGCCCCGTTCGGGCTCCCGCACTGGATCAGGTAGCGCTCCGTCCCGTCCACCGACCGGAAGACCTGCGCAATCTGCGGACGGCCCACTTCCCAGCCCTCGCCGGCCAGTTTCCCGCGCAGTGGCTTGGGCAAAGTTGTAATTTCACTCAAATCCGCAACACGTTGACGATAAATTGCTTCTGCCAACTGGCTTCCGCGCCAGGCAGGCTGGCCAAGCTCCACCATCAGCGCCGCCAATGCGCTCGCATCCATTCCGAAAAGCAGCTTCCGCCGCGCATCCGAGCGAGCTGCAATTTCCACGGCAGGCTGCTCTGCATCTAACTGAACGAGTTGGCTGTGCTCTGCGGTCACGGCTGGGTTCAGAATAGAGCATTTCGTCTCCTGGCCGCAGCCGAACCGTCAGCAACCGGATCGAGACGGAGCGAAAGCGAAATGGAACGCAAGTTCGCCGGAATCGTGCCGGCTGTGACCAATTGCCCTACAATCGAATCCAACGGATGATGAATAATTCTGAGCGAAATCTTCGCCGCACGGTATTGCCGAACGGCCTGATCGTACTGACCGAGCGCATGGACTACCTGCGCTCCGTAGCCATGGGTGTGTGGATCAAATCCGGCTCGCGTTGCGAGCCTGCCGAGACGAACGGAATCTCTCACTTTGTGGAACACATGCTGTTTAAAGGAACCCGCTCCCGCACCGCCCAGCACATTGCGCGCGAAATGGATTCCATCGGCGGCAACCTGGACGCATTCACCGGCAAGGAGACCATCTGCTTCAACGTCAAGTCGCTTTCCGACCACGTGCCCATCGCACTCGATGTGCTTTCCGACCTGGTGCTCAATCCGGTCTTTGCGGACAATGACATCGAGCGGGAACGTGGTGTAATCCTTGAAGAAATCAAGATCGACGAAGACAATCCGGACGTCCTGGTGCACGAGCTCTTCACGCAGAGCTTCTGGAAGAACCATCCCCTGGGCTGGCCCATTCTGGGCACCACAGAAACAGTGGCCAAGCTCGATCAGAAAAGCCTCTTCGACTACCACAACGACCGCTTTCACGGCGGCAACATGGTGTTCTCCGCCGCGGGCAACCTGGATCACGACCGGTTTGCCGAGGCCGTCGCCTCCAAGTTCTCTTCCCTGGCCTCTGGCGCCACGCTCCACGAGCTCTCCGCGCCCGAAGCCAGCGCCCGCATCGTCCTGCGCAATAAGAGATCTTTGGAACAGGTGCAGATCTGCCTCGGCGTGCCCGCCCCGCCCATCACCGACGACAACCGCTACGCCACGCTGATCCTGAACACGGTGCTTGGCGGCGGGATGAGTTCGCGCCTTTTCCAGACCATCCGCGAGGAGCGCGGCATGGTCTACTCCATCTACTCTGACCTCAGCCCCTATCGCGATACCGGAACGCTGTGCGTGTACGCCGGCACTTCGGCGGGCAAGGCCCTCGAGGTGGTCGACCTGATCCTGGGCGAATTTGCCCGGCTCAAGGAAACAGCGCTGACGCCGGAGGAGCTGACCCGCGCCAAGGACCAGGTCAAGGGCAACATCCTGCTCGGGCTGGAGAGCTCCAACGCCCGCATGGCCAACCTGGCCCGCCAGGAGATGTACTTCCGCCAGTTCTTCAGTGTGGAAGAGGTCATCGCCCGCATCGACGAAGTGGAGGCCGCGCAGGTACAGGCCATGGCCCAGCGCCTCTTCGATCCCAACCGCATCGCCGTCACCTTGCTAGGCCGCCTGGACGGCGTCAAGCTGAAGCGGGAGCGGCTGGTGTGTTGAGAGACAGAGATCAGGGGTCAGAGATCAGAGATCAGAGATCAGTTTTCAGAATCCTAGCCGCGTCATTGCCGATTCGCTTTGAACTGGACGAAGTCAGACCCGGTCGCTGTCCTGACTTCTGATCTCTGACGTCTGATCTCTGATCTCTGCTTTTCGAGCGTCCCATTTCCCTTCCGCGTCCGTACGTTGTAGCATTTTCTCGGACGGGCTGGAAAATCCGGCTTGTTCCACGAGGCAACGTAATTCCATGAATCGCAAGAATCCGTTCTTTTCCGCCTTCCGTAGCGCGAAGTTCTCCGGTTTGGCCACCAGTTCTGAAGGGCGCAAGAACCCCCGCCAGCCCAACGGCTTCACCCTGATGGAATTGCTCATCGTCATGGCCATCATCGCCATCCTGATGCTCATTGCCATTCCTACCGTAGGCAGCCTGAAGAAGAACGCCAACCGGATCTCGGCCATTCAATCCATCCGTGCCATCCAGCAGGCCGAGATGCAGTACGAGTCCACCTACCCCACCAATGGCTACGCCTGCGCCCTGCCAGCCCTGGGCGGCGACCCCAGCGCGGGCGCAGCATCTGCGACAGCGGCGCAGATTCTGCAACCGGACATCACTTCGGGCTTCAAATCTGGCTACGTCTTCACCATTAGCAACTGCTCCAAGGTCACCGTCAACGGCACCGACCGCATTACCAGCTACACGGTGACCGCCGTTCCGCAGACCGTGGGCAAGACCGGGGACAGCGGCTTCTGCAGCGACCAGTTCGGCACCATCAAGTCTGATCCGACCGGCGGCACCAACTGCACGCAGCTTGTGCAATGAGCGTTGCCAAACTCCTGCGCCTCGGCGGTCTGCAGGTTATGGCCGCCGTTCTTCTGTCCACTTGCCTTTGCTCTCAGGAGCGTTTGCCCTCCGCGCACGAACTGGCCCAGCGCGTCGACCGCCATTACAATCAGCTGCACTCGCTCAAGGCCGGATTCACGGAGAGCTACGAAGGCCTGGGCATGCAGCGCACCGAGAGCGGCACGCTGTTGCTGGTCAAGCCCGGCCGCATGCGCTGGGACTATAGTTCCCCGCCCGGAAAGCTCTTCCTGCTCGACGGCAAATACGCCTGGTTCTATACTCGCGGCGATCCGCAGATCCAGCGCATCGAATCCAAGCAGCTCGACGACCTTCGCTCGCCTCTGCGTTTTCTTCTGGGCCACACAGAGCTCGAAAAAGAAATGGACAGCCTGACGCTCGCGCCCGCAGCCGGAGGCCGTTTCATCCTCTCCGGCCAGCCCAAGGGACAGGAAAAGCGCGTCAACCGCCTCGCTCTCACCGTGACCGCCGAAGGAACAATCACCGGCATTGAAATCGAGGAAGCCGACGGCGCCATCACCCGCTTCACCTTCACTGGCGAAGTGCCCAACGCGCCCATCCCCGGCGACGAGTTTCGCTTCACCCCGCCGCCCGGAGTGCCGGTGGTGGACGCGGTGTCGCCGGTGTAACTGCAGAGCACCGCGGGCTACAGCAAAACCATTCCGGTGGCCTTCGATGCTGCGATATCGAAGGTCGCCGTATGGCTGCATCCGGCGTGGTGGCTAACGCGCTCAATCAGACAATCGGCGAAATCTGCCTTTGGAGCCTTGAAGCGTTGCAGTGCCTCGCTCACTGCCACCTCCCTCTCCAGCTTCAACTCTGGGGCGTCCAACAACTCCTGAACGAACCGGATGACGTCAAGTTTAGGCACATGGTAGCGCGCTTCCAACATCCACACCGTTTCGATCAGCGTAACGAGCGAGATAAAACCAGTCTCTTGCCGCGACAATCCAGCCAGGAACGAGTCAACCTTGGCGCATTGAACGGGATCGTCCTGCATCGTCAGGCGGATGAGAAAATTGGTGTCAATCCCAATCATTTGCTTCGCTGCCTGTCAGATCGCTCCCAAGCTTCCCGGACATGCGTGGCAATGGCTTCATTCATCTCTTCAACGGAGACAGGCGCCCCCGTCCACTTGAACATGCCGCGCAGGTTCATGATGGATCCCTTCTTGGGTTGAATGAAGAACTTGCCCTCTTCGTTCTTGACGAATTCGATGCGATCGCCGGTTTTCAATCCCAGTTCCTCGCGGACCTCGATCGGGATTGTGATCTGGCCTTTCGATGTAAGGGACGATGACGCCATTGGAATGCCTCGTCGTCTAGGATGACACGATATTCCTTACCTAAGGTAAGGAATAACGTGTCACATTTGGTAGGTGTAGAACCCGCGCCCCGACTTGCGTCCCAGCCAGCCCGCATCGACCATCCGCACCAGTAGCGGGCAGGGACGGTACTTCGGATCGCCGTATCCCTCCTGCAGCACTCGCAGAATGTCCACGCAGACATCGAGGCCAATGAAGTCCGCGAGGGTGAGCGGCCCCATGGGGTGAGCCATGCCGAGTTTGAACACCTGGTCGACAGCTTCGGGAGTAGCCACGCCTTCCATCACGGCGAAGGCAGCCTCGTTGATCAGCGGCATCAGTACGCGATTGGAGACGAACCCGGGAGCGTCGTTCACGGCCACAGGCGTCTTGCCCAGCCTGACCGCCAGTTCATGGACCAGGCTGAAGGTTGCGTCGCTCGTCGCCAAACCGCGAACAATCTCCACCAGGACCATCACCGGCACAGGATTGAAGAAGTGCATGCCGATCACGCTCTGCGGACGGCGAGTTTGAGCGGCCAATTTTGTAATGGAAATGGAAGACGTGTTGGTGGCGAGCACGGCGCTCTCCGGAAGGATACGATCCAGCGCGCGGAAGATCTCCGACTTTACTTCGAAGCGCTCCGATGCAGCTTCGACAACAAACTCGGCCACGCCCAGCGCTTCGCGGTTCACAGTGGGCGCAATGCGCGCTAACGCCGGTTCGATATCCGTCTCCGGCAGCTTGCCTTTGGCGGCCTCGCGACCCAGGTTGGCGCGGATCTGCGTGAGGGCGCGGTCGAGGAAACGCTGCTCCACGTCGCAGAGCAGCACGTGAAAACCAGAGCGGGCAAATACATGGGCAATGCCGGAGCCCATGGTCCCCGCGCCCACCACCCCTACTGTTTGAATCTCGGCCATTGCAAACATCTCCCCAGTGCAAGAGGGAGTTTAGCAGGTGGAAGGAGTGGATCGAAAAGCGAAGCTGTTATCCAAGCTGTTCGAGCCGTTTGATCGACCGCCGGAGGGAGAACAGATAGAAGAACTGTGCTCCAAACCAGGTCGCAAGGAGAAACACCAATGCCCAGATCAGTTTCAGTCCCATTGGCCGTGCGGGATCGAACATGCAGGCACAGACCATCAACAGCCAGAAGACTGTCGCGCTCGTCATGAGGACGATGTCAGAGAATAAAGCCAAGAGGTGAATGCCGTGGGTCCACGCCATCGGGTGCATCCATCCCCAGCGGATGAGCATTGGCGAGAGCAACAAATCGGCATCAGTCACAACGGATAACAGGAACAACCAGGAGAGGGCCCTGCGTCCCCAGGAAGAAGCAAGAAAAGTGACCTCAAGATCGCTTGACAAGCCCATGCCAAATCCTCTCCCCAGTGCAAAAGGGAGTGTAGCAGGCTGCGTACTTGAATTGTCTTTTTGAGGGACCGATGGGTCAGCGGTCGTGGTTTCCCACCCATTCGCCAGAAAAAAGGCGAATGGATGGGGCACGGAGCATTTGGGGCACGAATGGCCCACGGGAGTGAGCCCTAATTTCCGCTCATCGCCTCCGGCGCCAGATACAGCCGGTCAGTCGTCGTGAACAGCAGCGTCGTGCCAGTCTCCAGCGTGGCCTGCGGATGGCTGACCAGCAGGTGCACCGTGATGGCGCCCGCGCCGATAAGGCTGCCCGTCAGCGCGCCCACGGGGCCGGCCACAATGGCGCCGGTCACCAGGCCAGCACCCACCGCGCCGCCATACTCAACCTCGTCCCGCTTGGCGCGCGAGTCCGCCCGGATGGTTCCTTCGCCCACGACATGAGTCCGCGAGCCCGGCGTGCCCGTCACCTCGGCGCGAAGCCGGTAACGCGTGCCGTTGGGCAGGATGATGGTCTCCGGCTGCAGGCGCATGGTGCCGTGACCGCCCGCATGGCCGCTCGATACCTGGACCACCCTGCCGTCAATCTCTGCCCCGGCAGGAATCAGTACCTGGCCACCCTGTAACACGTCGGAAGCTACGCGGGTGCGGAAGGGTTGTCCCAGTTCCGCATCGGAAGTGGAGAGCCGTTCGAGCAAATGGACCCGGATGCTGGTGCCTTCCTGCAACTCTCCCGGCCGCAGCGGATGCGGATGCACAATGTCGCCGTCCGGGTCGTAGGCTCCTCCGCGCCGATTGAGGGCAGGGTCGGGGTACTGGTAGGAGGGAGCAATACGCACAAGGCCGTCATCCGTGCCATCCACTGCTTCCGGAGCCGGATAATTGGCCGAGGGATCGATGGAAGTGGGCTGGGGCTGATTCTGCGCGTAGGCAGGCATCGGCGACGCTGCAGCCGGATCGACGTATGCCGGCTGCGGCGCGGGCTGAGGCGCAAGCTGTGTGTTCAACGGCTGTCCCGCCGCAGGCTTCGGCTCCGGAATGCTCGTTGTTACGATCACGTCGTCTGCGGGAGGGTGCGACACTCCCTGGTACGGGTTGTTCTGGTTCGCGTCCTGCGCTCCCACTAGCGCAGGAGCCACAGCAAACAGACCCAACGCAAGACCTGAAACAACAATCGCTCGATTCATCCGACGCTCCATCTCCGGGAACCCCGCAGCAGAGGCAGAGATTCCCTTATATCGTTTGACCCCGCCGGGGCCGGAGAGTTGCGCGAAGCCTGCCAGAAGCCGGCCATTGCGCCCACTCTCCCAAGCTAAGATTAGCGCCGGGCCTGAGCCGCCTGCGAGCATCCAATCTGCCTGGGTGCCTCGCGCAGCACGAATCAGAAAAGGCAACAGCAAAGGCTCAGAATTCATGAATGGAACCACTTGGCCCCGTGTGACCGCCACCACACCGCGCCAGACTCCCCGGTTTGCTAGAATCCATACGGTAGATTCACAGTTTTTGCGTTGGATGGAGAGGATATTCCCCACGTGCCGGAGCTTCTGAATACGATTCAAAGCGCCGCCGGAGAGACTCTGGCCGTGGATCGCCGTCCCAAACTAAAAGACCGGCTGCAGCACCGCATTGTGAGGACCGATATGACTGAGATAGTTGCCATTCGTGCCCGCGAGGTTCTCGACTCGCGCGGCAACCCGACCGTGGAAGCGGACGTGATCCTGGAAAGCGGCGCACTGGGCCGCGCCATTGTGCCTTCGGGCGCCTCCACGGGCGAGCTTGAGGCGGTTGAACTGCGTGACGGAGATAAGACTCACTTTGGCGGCAAAGGGGTTCTGCAGGCCGTTGAAAACGTTGAGACCGTGATTGCGCCCGAGCTGGAAGGCATCGACGCGGCCAATCAGCGGCTGATTGACCAGACCATGATCGCCCTCGACGGCACGCCTAACAAGTCCAAGCTTGGCGCCAACGCCATTCTCGCCGTCTCCATGGCCGCCGCCCGCGCCGTGGCCCAGACGCTCGAAGTCCCTCTTTATCGCTATCTTGGCGGAGTCAACGCCAGCATTCTGCCCACCCCCATGCTGAACGTGCTCAACGGCGGAGCCCACGCTGACTCCAACGTCGACTTCCAGGAATTCATGATCATGCCGGTTGGCGCCGAGCGCTTTTCCGATGCGCTGCGCTGGGCCGCCGAGACCTTCCACACGCTGAAAGGCGTGCTGAAAAAGAAGGGATACAACACCGCCGTCGGCGACGAGGGCGGCTTTGCTCCCTCGCTCAAGTCCAATGCAGAAGCTATCGAGCTCATCCTGGAAGCCATTGAAGCGGCCGGCTACAAGCCCGGCAAGCAGATCGCCATCGCTCTCGATCCCGCGTCCAGCGAGTTCTATGACTCCGAAAAGAAGAAGTACGTCTTCAAGAAGGGCGACAAGAGCGAGCTTTCCAGCGAAGAGATGGTCCACTTCTACGACAACTGGACCCGCCAGTACCCCATCGTCTCTCTCGAAGACGGCCTGGCCGAGGGCGACTGGGAAGGCTGGAAGATCCTCACCGACAAGCTCGGCAGCCGCATTCAGCTCGTCGGCGACGACATTTTCTGCACCAACATCAAGCTGTTGCAGCGCGGCATTGAAGAGGGCGTGGCCAACTCCATTCTCATCAAGCTCAACCAGATCGGCACCATCACCGAGACGCTGGAAGCGATCGACCTCGGCCGCCGCTACGGCTACACCTCGGTCATCTCCCACCGTTCCGGCGAAACCGAAGACACCTTCATCGCCGACCTTGCCGTAGCCACCGGCGTTGGCCAGATCAAGACCGGCTCGGTGAGCCGCACCGACCGCATCGCCAAGTACAACCAGCTCCTCCGCATCGAAGAGGAACTGGCCAGCGGCGCTGTGTTTCTCGGACTGGAGAGCCTCAACTACAACGACTAACCGAAGTTTGGATCTTCGTTTGACTCGAAGGGAGAAGCTCGCACGCTTCTCCCTTCTGCACTGTCTTGCTTCTCTCACTGCTTCTTTCCCAGCCTCAAATGACTGTCATCCTGAGCGGAGGTCGCCGCGGCGACCGGAGTCGAAGGACGACAGATTTGCAGCTTTAGATTGCCCCGCGATAAGCGCGCCGCCAATTGGGCAATTGCGCTCTCAACCCTACGGGTTCGTATGCCACGCCAGCGGAACCGCGCGGGAAGCCATACCGTTGATCTCGACCGTGGAGAGCAGGATTTCGAAATGGGGCAGCGGAGAACTGTTCCCAGCGTATGCCCGCAGCAGGGCATCGAGGTCGTGCCCGTTGGCTGCAAACTCCGCCGCCGCTTGCGTGCCTGCGAGCGAAAAGCCCTGCACGACAAGCAAATTGCCATTGCCGCTCAGATTCGGCAGGAAGGCAATCGTGGCCATGCCGCGGTGCTGCGGGTCATGGGGGTCGTATGAGTACTCGCTTTTTTCCCCCGGCTTGGGGTGCTTGTTTTCCACGCGAAGCGGACCCGCGTCGGGGTCGTCATGGATCACAAAATTCATTTGAGGGCTGATGGCGGCCAGCCAAGGATCCGCCTCCTGCGATCCGGCCAGAACCAGATTCGATTCCTTCAGGTCCTTGAGCTCGAGATCGCGGGTGTAGCGGATTTCCGTCCGGTCCGGAATGGCTTCAGGAAGATGCGTGATCTTCACCGCGAATTCCAGGTCACTCATCGACGTATAGCGAAGGGATTTGACCGTGCTTATCATGGCTGGATCGCATGGCTTTGTGCAATCCGGATCCTTTTTGTACTGCCCACCGGCATAGGCTGAGAGCGGAACCTGGCGGCCTGACAGCAACCGTACTATCACCAGGCTGCTGTCAGCGGGAACAATGAGAGTTTGCTGGCCCTTGCGAAACAACTGCGACCAGAGCTTGTGCGTGGGAGTCTGGTGCGCGGAAATCCGGCGATATCCAACTGCAACCGTTATGGCTATCGCGCCCGCCAGGAGAACAAGTCCAACGACCGCCCAACTCGATAGTCTCACCGGTGGCTTGAGTTGTTCCTCTCTCCTCAGGCCGCGCTGAACGGATGGCTCAGCGCCCGAAGGAGAGGCCCCGGACGCGGTCAACTCGGGCGGTAAGGTGCTCTCCTCGAATACGGGCACATAGCTTCCACGCGGAATAACCACCCTGAGGCGCTCCGTGGCGCCTTCCCTTTCGAAGTACTCCTCCAGCCGGGTGCGAAGACGGCTCGCGTGGGAACGGACAATATTGTCGTCGCGCGGATCGTAATCGGGCGAGCGCTCAAAGACGGCCTCTCCGATGAGCCGTTCATTCAGCTCGTCGCCTTTTCCATGCAGCGATTGCTTACTGACATAAAGGAGAAAGGCGGAGAGGCGATGCGAATTCACGAAGCCGGAACTCGCGACGATTCGCTGGACAAGCAGCCACCTCGGGTCACCCGCAAGCGAAGTGTCGGGGGAAGTTTCCCGTTGATCTCGAATGTCCACGATACCGGGATTCTAGTCTGGACACTCTCCGGATTCAACGAACTCGCCGCGGAGGCCGCCTCACACACCTTTATACACGGGTTTACACAGGTGCCAAGCCCCCATTGATCTTGAAGCAAACAAAGGCGGATTCCGTGTGCAACGGTGAAATGACTGTAAAAACACCTACCTGGAAACAATCCATCCTGTCAGCATGTGAAGGCCGGAACTTCGCAACATTATCCTGGCGACCCCTAGATCACAATTGCATGCTCGGGCGGCCGGAAGCGGCCAGAGAGTCCTTGCGAGTTTTGTGTGGGCTGAATACACAAGGGGCAGATTTTCATACGAGAGTTTAGAGGGCTCCCTATCCATGCACAGCGTGCTCTTCAATACCAACGAACCCACAGCCGCAACAAGGGTCGTGGAGTTCTACTATATTTCCTTATCGTTGCAAATTGTCGATGGGCGACAGCTCAGTTTTGCTCAGCAGACACACGGCTGGTGGAACAATAAAACTGGCAAAGCGTCACTCGATGACAGTTCTGTGTCCCAGCCAGAAGAGTTCGAGTCTTTTGAAGATGCGGTCGATCGATTTTGCCAGCTCCGGGTCAATTGCGCCAAGAGAGGTTTCATGCATTCCTTCTCATGGCATCCAATTACCCATACTCCCACGAATTACAAGCGGGTGGAGTTGCCAATTGAATCCGAATACGATTCGCCCGAGGGGTCATTTTCACCCGCGTGAGATGCGGGCTGCGCCCAAACCAGGCTCGGCGACCCCCATGGTCTCTTGCCGCACGTTGCAGGACGGCTGAATGCTTGTGACCCTGACTACATCTGCCATCGCGCCTGGCTTGTTATCCTGACACCAGTGATCCTTATCTTGCCGAGGTGTCCTTTTCGTGCCTATTTCCAAGCGTCCTCTCGTCCTCACCATCCTCGACGGATGGGGCTACCGCGCTGAAACCGCCAACAACGCCATTGCGCTGGCCCGCAAGCCCACTTACGACAAACTGCTGCGCGAGTATCCCAACACCCTCATCCAGGCAAGCGACCACTTCGTCGGCCTGCCCGACGGCCAGATGGGCAACAGCGAAGTCGGCCACCTGAACATCGGCGCCGGACGCATTGTGCAGATGGACATCACGCGCATCGACGCGCTGATCGCGGCCAACGAGTTTCACAAGGTCCCGACCATCGTGCAGGCCATGAAGCGCGCGCAGGAGGGCGGCCGCCAGCTGCATCTGTTCGGCCTGGTCTCCGACGGCGGCGTGCACTCGCACCAGGAGCATCTCTACGCGCTTCTGCGCACCGCGCGCGAATACGGCCTGCACCGCGTCTTCGTTCACGCCTTTATGGATGGCCGCGACACCGGACCCAACTCGGGCGCGGGCTTCATTGCGGCGCTGGAGCAGAAGATGCGCGAGTACGGCGTGGGCAAGATCGCCAGCGTCAACGGCCGCTATTACGCCATGGACCGCGACAAGCGCTGGGAGCGTGAGCGCCTCGCTTTTGACGCGATGGTCAGCGGCAAGGCCGAGGGCGGCGCCTATCCCGATCCCGTGGCGCGCATCAAGGAAAGTTACAACAACGGCGTGACCGACGAGTTTCTTGTTCCCTTTGTCGTGGTCGACGTCGCGGGCAAGCCTGTGGGTCAGATACGCGATGAGGACGTCTGCATCAATTTCAACTTCCGCGCCGACCGCGCCCGCCAGATCACCCGCGTGCTTACCCGCGAAAGCGGCCTGAACAGCAAGGGCGGCCGCGACCTCGACGGATGGGAGTCGCTCGACGAGACGATTCCCCGCTCCGAGATTCCGAAAAACCTGCACTACCTTTGCATGACGCAGTACGACAAGCTCTACGAGCTGCCGCTGGTCATCCCGCCCGAGTCCATGGATAACATCCTGGCCAATGTTCTTGGGGCACACCAGTTGCGCAATCTGCGCGTGGCGGAGACGGAGAAGTTTGCCCACGTGACGTACTTCTTCAACGGCGGCATCGAAGTTCCCTTCCCCGGCGAAGAGCGCATTCTCTGCCCTTCGCTGAAGGTGGCCACCTACGATCTGGCACCCGAGATGCGCGCCGAGTGCATTGGCGACACGATTGTGAAGGCCGTCAACGACACCGCGTTTGACCTGATTGTCTCCAACTTTGCCAATGCCGACATGGTAGGCCACTCCGGCAAGCTGGAGCCGACCATCCGCGCCTGCGAGGCCATTGACGCGCAGTTGGGCCGCATCTACAAGGCGGTCAAGGAGCGCAACGGCGCCTGGCTCATTACCGCTGATCACGGCAACGCGGAATTGATGGTAGACCCTGTGACCGGCGGCCCGCATACCGCGCACACCACCAACCCGGTGCCGTTCTTCTACGTGGCCGAAGACGCAACACACTACCGCCTGCGCCCCGACGGCTCCCTGCGCGATATTTCGCCCACACTGCTCAATATCTTGCAGCTCGGGCTGCCCAAGGAGATGACCGGCGGGGATTTGCGCGTGCCGATCGCCAAGTAGCGCAGCGCTGACTCCAGCAGAAAAGGCGAAGCCGATGCGGCTTCGCCTTTTGCACTGTTCTTTTTAAAACCAATCTTCGTAGTTACAGACTGTGTTATAGATAGTTCGTCGGCAGCATCTGTTCGTGAAGCACCCGGACAATCAGCACACCGTCGGAGTCAGCAAGATAGAAGACCACGTGGTTGCCTATCTCAAATCTCCTCAACCCCGGACGGATCGAGTCGCATGTTCGTCCAATGGATGGGCGCCCTGCCAGAAGTTCGAAGCCGTCTTCCAGTCTTGCTATGTACTTGTCTGTTTGACGCCATCCCCATCTAGCCGTCGTGTAAATCATGATCTGATCGACATCGTTCTCGGCTTCGGCAGAAATCCGGACTTGCGGCACTTTCAGGCCTCTCTTTGCGGCAATCCATGCCTGGCCCGAAGGCGAGAGAAAACACCCGGCTCAGCAACGCCGCTGGCAATCCCCCGATCTATGGCCGCCCGAAGCGCTGCAAGTTTCTCTTCTTGCTCGCGCTCATCCCGCTCCAGCACCCGCAAGGCTGCTCGCATCACTTCGCTGGCATTGGCGTAAAGTCCTGCCTCAACCTTCGAAGCCACAAAACGATCCAATTCCGGAGTCAGATTCACGTTGCGCGTTGGCATGGAGCACCTCCATTTCAGTATAGGAGAATTGGCCAACTTTGCCAAAACGCTATTGTGTCGGTATCAGTTGCATTCAGGCGCCCGAAGACCGCGAGTTCAAGTTCGCGCGGATTCGCAAGACGCACAAAAGCCTCCCGAATCGGGAGGCTCTGAGGATTCCTTCGCCGAATAACCTCGCTTACCGCAGACGCAGCGACTTGATCGCTTCCGGCAGCCGCTCTTCCAGCAGCCGCGCGCGCTCCGCCGCAATGCCGCCCAGGTAGGTCGGCACGGGCGTAGCCGTAAGCACCAGAACAAAGGCGATGACCGAGAAGCAAACCCCGGCGGTGGCCGCCGACATGAGCATGTGGTACATGTCGAACATGTCCAACCCCAGCACTTTCAGAGCGACATGCTCCAGCGGCTTGATGTGATGAAGAACTGCGAGCGCGAAGAGGAAGAAGAAGACGGCCAGCGAAGTAAGGACAGCCAGCGTTACGTCCAAGGTACGGTGAAATTTCTGCCGGGCGCGGCAGTAGGGGCACTCGGCAAAATGTTGCTCGTAGTCCTTGCGCATCTCCGGGGAGATTCCCGAAATGTCATACCGCCAGCTTGCCAGGATGGCGCCTACGACCCTGTCTGTGCATCTGGTTGCTGCCATATACAAATGGACTCTCTTTGCAAGGGATGTGCTCAACCGCACACGCGTTCCGCACTCAGCGTGGCAAGGTCGGCCCGTTAAAACTTCAGATGCTTAGCCAACCGCTTTGGTCTCACCCTGCCCCGCACTGACAGATCAATTCAGTTAACCCGTCCGGCCCTGCTTTCTGGCCTCGCGACGCGTCCCCCTTGCGTATCCCCCTTGAATCGAGTGATATCTGCGTATCACCATTGTAACCTAATTGTCTTAAAAATAAATAGGCGCAAGCGGTTCGGCTTGCGCCGCCAGCAGCAACCGGTTGGCCAAAAGGCTGGCGTGTCCGTTCAGGGCGCGCTCGGCCGTGACCCGTGCCAATTCGGGAAGGTTGTTGCTTTCAGACAGATGCGCCAGGATCACATAGGCTGCCTGGCCGTCGTAGCCGCTTTCCAGAAAATCCGCAGCCGCCTCGTTCGACAGGTGACCAACGCGCGAAAGTACCCTTTGTTTCACCGACCATGGGTACGGGCCGTCGCGCAGCATCTCGAGGTCGTGGTTCGACTCCAGAAGCAGCAGATCGACGCCCTTGAGCTGCGCCTTCACGTTCGGAGGTATGTATCCCAGGTCGGTGGCAAAGGCCATACGCACGCCCTCAGTCCGGAAGACGAAGCCTACCGGATCGGCGGCGTCGTGCGGAATGGTGAAGGGACTCAGATCGACGTCTCCGATGACGAACGGCTCGCCGGCTTGAAAGTACTGGACCGAGGGCAGCCAGGTTGGCTCCTCTTTGCGCGATGGAATCCTCTCCGGCGCGCCCGACGCCTGTGCAGCCGGCTCCGCGGCTGTTTCCAAGCCGGGCTCACCCGCCATCGGTTCGCTCTCGTCCGGTTCGTCCGCGCCATCGCATTGGGCCGACTCCGCCTCCGCCTGCCTTTCCGCAGCTTGCTTCCGGCATTGTTCCAGCCACTGCGCATAGGTCATCTGCCGTCGCGGCGTCAGCCAGCGCATCCATGCGCGATGCGTGCCCTCGGTAATGTACACCGGAATGCCCAGCTTGCGCGCGGTCACGGCAAGCCCGTTGATATGGTCCGTATGCTCGTGCGTAATCACGATTGCGTCCAGCGTCTCGGGCTCTTCGCCGGCCAATTTCATGCGCCGGAACAGCTCCCGGCAGCTCAATCCGGCATCCACCAGGATGCGCGTACGCCCCCCGGTGACAACCGTCGAGTTGCCCTTGGATCCCGAAGCCAGCACCGTGAACCGAACCATCTTCTGAGCATAGCGCGGCCGGCTGTTGATTGCGCAAGGTACGGAGTTAACTGCCCGGGAACAGCCGGCGAATCGGTAAATCTCCTCAAAGAATGACGCTTTTTGCCTTTTCTGCCGTATTCTGTCGAGAAAGGCAATCGTTCGCTCGCTCGAGGATTCAGGTTCCCCGCTCGCCGCACTTCCCGGAGGTGACCCGCATGACGATCCATCGCTTCTGGAGCAGGCCTCTGCCGGCCTTCCTGCTGATGGCTCTAGCCGTCGCGGGCGCGGCATTGCTGACCCTTTCCAGCCTGCCGGACCGGGCCACCCACCAAGCTCTGGCTGCGGGCAAGCCTTTCGCCACGGCCGGCAGCGCCTCCACTACCGCCTGGGATCGCCAGGCCGCCGCGCGCTATCTCGACGGCCGCGAAATCTACTGGCAGGGCTGGGATCGTGCCCAGAAAGACCACGGAACCCTTTGCGTCTCCTGTCACACGCAGGCCACCTATGGAATGGCGCGTCCGGCGCTGCGCTCTCCGCTTGGCGAGGGCGGCCCTTCGCCCGCGGAGCAGGTGATGCTGGCCAGCATTGAGAAGCGTGTGCACATGTGGAAGGACATGGCGCCTTTCTACTCCGACGCCACGTCCGGCGCGGGCAAGGAAGTCGAATCGCGCAACGCCGAATCGGTGCTGAACTCTGTGATCCTGTCCAGCTATGATCGGCTCCAGGGCCACCTGAGCGATACCACCCGCGAAGCGTTTGCCAATGCCTGGGCGCTCCAGTCCACCACCGGCCCCGCCACCGGCGCATGGGTCTGGCAGAACTTCAACTACACGCCATGGGAGGCACCGGTATCCGAATACCATTTCGCCGCCATCATGGCCGTGGCCGTCGGCCAGGCGCCTGACCAATATCGCGATGACCCCAGAATCGCCGCCAATCTCAAAGCACTCACTGGCTATCTGAGCAGCCACTTCGAAGCCCAGCCGCTGCTGAACAAGGTAATGGCACTCCGGGCATCCAACTGGTTTCCCGGCATCCTCACGCCCATCCAGCGCGGCAAATTACTGGATGACCTCTACGCCCGCCAGCGCGCCGAAGGCGGATGGTCCACCACCGACCTGGGCTCCTGGAAGCGCGTGGACGATACCCCGCTTGAAACCCGCCCGGACGGCTATGCCACGGGCCTCGCGGTTCTGGTGCTGGAAGAAACCGGCGCGAATGATCCGCACGTTCGAGCCCGCGCACAAAAGCCCATCGCCAGCGGCATTGCGTGGCTTGAGGCGAACCAGGACAAGAACACTGGCGCCTGGCCCGCGTGGTCGCTTAACAAGAACCGCGACCCGCACTCCAACACGGGTAAGTTCATGAGCGACGCCGCCACAAGTTATGCGGTTCTGGCGCTGGAAGAGCATCGCTAAAGGAACCGATCGGCGCGCTCGCACCGGCCGCAGCCTCCAGGGAAGCCCCCGTGAAACCCCGCTCGCCGTTCCCCCGCCGGCTGCATAAATTCACCCCAGGCCGGTAAAACTGAAGTACTAACTCCTCCCTGTTTTGCCCTAACTCCAAAGTGGAATGGACCAGAGCCCCTTGCGCTGGAATCATCGAACCATCCAAGGCTCATCTCTCCTCAGAAGTGAGGACGTGAGTTACGCACCTGGCAGGGGCTGGGATTGGAAAACGGGAGCTCCGCTCCGTTCTTCCAACCAAAGGAGAGCAGGTGGGTTATATCCTCAGGAGATTTGTCGCTTTTATTGCCGGATTTGCGGGCCTGGCCACCTACGAGGCCCTGCGCGGCTACCCGTTTGCCATCGATGTCGCGCTCGCCGTGGGATACACCGTCGAAGTTGCCGGGCTGGTCGTAACCGCCCAGCTTGTCACCTCGCGTCCTTCGCGGCCCTTTCGTCCCATCCAGCAGATGCTGCTGATCCACGCGGGCTTCCTGGCCGGCGTCGTCGTCATTGAGCGCATCTTCCCGCTTCTGCAACTGCTCTTCCCCGGCGGGCCAACGCAGCACGGGAGACAGGGATCCTGGGCTCTCCTTATTGAGGTGATTGTGATCTCGGTTCTCGGACTTGGGGAGCGCTGGGTACTGCGTGAGAGTCCCAAGCCGGCCGCTCCGAACACCTGGGCTGAAGCCGTCATCGCCCCGCCGACCTCTCACGCCCTGCCGGTCATAAAACCTGCCAGAGCGCCAGCACCTTCCGCAGTGGCTGCGCCGATCGCCTCCTCGAATGGATTCGCGGCTACGGCAACCTTCAGCTACGCTTCTGCCCAGCCCTCCGTCGCTTACACCCCAATTGAAGGCTCACAGCCGGCGTTTGCTCCGCCGCCCAGCACCTCAACCGCGACGACATCTTACTACTTGAACAGCAGTGGCGATGAATATGAGGAGTTCCTCAAGCATCTCAAGTCAGGAAAGCGGCCCTTCAGAAAGCCCGGCATGTCGGTAAGAGACGAGTATGAGGCCTGGTACGCGGATCGCTTGAAAAACAACAGCGAAGCGCCGCAAAAGAAAGCCGGATTGGGACGCTTTCTGCAGCTCGGCCGGAATCAGAGCTGATGCCGGCGTTTCCCGGGCGGGGAACAAGAGAGCATTCAGCAAACCTTCATCGCGTTGGCTGCCGTTGATGCCTGCATCGCCGCGCAATCTACTGCACTCCCTGTAATTGCTCGTACGCATCCTTCATTCCTGGGTCCTTCAGCCCCATTGACCTTAGCTTTGCCTCAATGCGGTCGCGAATCGCGCCCGACTCTGGAAACTCCTCGTCGGTCCAGAAGCGGTTCTCGCGCCGGAAGTACCCCGTTTCCTTCAGGAATGAAACGCCGTAGTCGTAGGCATCGCCAACGGTGTCATCAAGCTCGCTTACCGCGAACGATCCATCAGGCTGGTACGACTGGCTCAGACACCACGTAAGCAAGCGTGAAATTTCCTCCCGCGCCCGCTGCCGAGTCGGCTCGTCCAAAGCCGGCCATGTCAGGCGGAGAATCTTCACCACATCCATGTTCAGATGGTTCTCATAGTGGCCGTTGAATCGAATCCCGGCAGGGAAGTTCACCGCATCCAGCTGCAGCAGGCGTCTTGCGATCAGGTCCTTATGGTCCACATCGCCGTGCAGATCGGAGACAACGTGAAACGTCATTGCCATGTCGTCCATCTTCCATACTCTTCCCTGTCGATCCACCACCCACTGACCCCAGAATCCGGTCTCAGGATTCTGCCATCGCTCGACGAACTGGCGCAGAGCACCCCGCAGCCCTGGATCGAATTCGTAGCCGGTCTGCTTGGTCCCATACAGCAAGCGAGCCAGCGCGGAAAATGTTTCGTCGAGTTCCTCGCGGTTGAAGACTCCGGTTTTGGTGAAATCGTCGTTGAGATCGGAATCGAGCTGTGCGGCAAGTTTCTCCGGAGAGTTGATCCGGTCAAGAAAAACAAGCGGGAATTGCGGCGGCCCGCCCTTGCTTTTCAGCCCGTCCTCGACTGAGTAGTAGAGCCTCAGGTACCAGACGTTAATGCCGAGCCCCCAGCTTCCGTCCGATGCTTGTTGTTCCGCCGCCAGTTCCTGCTCCTCGGGCTGACTGAAGCTACGTCGAAGGTCATCGATTCGCGAACGCGTTGTCTCTACATCGGGAGTGAAATTCAGCCGCCAGCGAATCTCGCGGTAGATATGCATCGAGTACTGCACTCCCTCGCCCGCGGCCTGGCGGCGCGCAATCTCCTTCACCAGCGGCCTCAGTTCCGGATTCAACAGCTTCAAGCGGCTCTCCCTGGCCAAGCGGATCTCAGCAAAGTCCCAATAGAACCGGGCATTCGCCACCAAGTAATGCAGCGGGGATTCACCAGGTGTGAGTGGCGGCGCAGTGAATACATGCGCGCGATAGATCGATACCGCAACCACGGCGCGCTCCAGCGGCGCACGGGCGCAATAGAGGCTCAAGCCCAAAGCCAATATGCAGGCCAGCCAAACCAATAGGACCTTGCCTCTTGCTGCGCCGGGTTGAGCACCCTGCAGATTGGCCTTCACGGACCCCTCTTTCTGCTCTGCTGCACTTCCTACAGGTTCACCGGAATCTCGATTAATACCAGCGTTCCCCGCCCCGGATTGCTGACGACCTCGAAACGCGCCTGGTTGCCGTAAAGCACCTCCAGCCGCTCCTGCACGTTCTTCATCCCGATGCCCGCGCCGGTGCGCCGCAGAGTCGATGCCGGACGGTTGCCCATGCCCACCCCGTCGTCTGCCACCTCGATCAGCACGCGGTCGCCTTCCAGGCGGCTGCGCAGAGTGACCGTGCCACCGTTGAGCCGCGGCTCCAGCCCGTGCTTGATGCTGTTTTCGATCAGCGGCTGCAGCAGGATGC
>CAYUJM010000036.1:0-31197 GCA_964445025.1 uncultured Occallatibacter sp.
GCCTTGAATGTCTTGTCGAAGACCGCCCGCGTCAGCAGGTTGCGCATCTTCAGCCGCACCAGCGTCTGCCCGCCCCGCGCCGTCGGCGTGGAAACCTCCACGTCGATGCAGTAGTAGGGCACGTTCTCACTCTCAAAGTACATCTTGCGTTTCACATCGATCGCGTCAATCAGTGCAGCCATAGATTCCTCAAGAAAGGCAGGTTTGGAGGGCAGGAGTCATTGGCAGACACCAGCCGGCTCCCCATCCATTATAGGTGGCAACGCATGCCTCGCTCTGCATTGTGCATGCCCCTGCACTTGCCACATCTACCCTTCGCTGGCGATACTGCCTACGGCCGCTTTTTCGGGCTTTATCCTCTTCCTAAGCGAGATTTGCCTTGGCACGTGAGCTTTTTACCGCACGTCTTGAAAAAAAAGTCTGCATCTCCGAATCGGCGCAGTGCTACCACTTCGAGTTCGTACTCGACGCGCAAGAGAGCTTTCCGTTTGCAGCCGGCCAGTTTATCTCCGCCGTGGCCGAGGACCCCAACGGCAAGCAGCAGACCCGCGCCTACTCCATCGCGTCCGCCTCAAAGGAGAACCGCTTCGACCTGTGCGTGAACCGTGTCGAAGGAGGCTTCTTCTCCAACCACCTTGCCGACCTCACCGACCTTGAGCCCGGCGGCACGATCCAGATCCACGGCCCTCACGGGCATTTCGTGCTTAAGGAGCCGGCCACCGACTCCATCTTCATCGCCACCGGTACCGGCATTGCGCCCATGCGCAGCTTTGCCCAGTCGTTGTTTTCGGAAGATGGCCTCGACCGCAGCAACGGCAGGGAGATCTGGCTCGTCTACGGCACCCGCCACGAGACGGAAATCTACTACCACGATGAGTTCGTGAAGCTCGCCGAGCGTCATCCCAACTTCCACTACATGGTTACGCTCAGCCGCGCAGGAGAGAACTGGACCGGTCTCCGTGGCTACGTGCAGGAATATGTCGCCAAAATCGTCGAGGAGCGCGCCGTCCGGCTCGGACTCCCGCTCCCTCAGCCCGCGCCCGATCCGTCCATCCCGAAAAACGAGCTGAACTTCGACATCTACGCCTACATTTGCGGTCTCAACAACATGGTCGCCGGCGTTCGCGACAAGCTCGCCGGCTACGGCTGGCACCGCAAGCAGATCGTCTTCGAGCGCTACGACTGAAGCGCGACGGGCAATCGACCCCCGTGCCCCATCCATTTCGCAGTCTCTCCGTGAAATGGGTGGGAAACCACGAACCTCAACTGGTCTTGAAGGGTACGTGCCTCAGCCCGTAAGTTGAATGTAGACAACGAGCCTGGGCCTTAGCCCCAGAGGGACCGTCTTGCCAACCTGGCCGAGATTCTGAAGTGTTTAGCAACTCCAAAGGGGCAGGCGCTGATCGCTATAGATTGAACAGCTCTCTCAGCCGCTTCGTCTGCGCCCGGCTCACCGGAATCTCCGTCTGCTTTTTATCGTTCATGCGCAGCTGGTAGCTCGACTTGAACCACGGCACCACCTCGCGGATGTGGTTGATATTCACCACAAACCCCCGGTGCGCCCGCCAGAACACCGCCGGATCCAGCAGTTCCAGCAGCTCCTCCAGCGTGCGGCACTTCGAGTGCCCCTCAAAGTGCTGCGTCACCACGCGAATCACGCCCTCTTCAATCGCTGCGTAGCAAATCTCAGCCTGGTCAATCAGCAGCAGCCGGCTCTGTGCCTGCACAATCAGCTTTGCCGGCATCTTGGCTGCATGCACTGAGCGCGATGCCCCGTGCGGCCCGTTCAACAGCCGCAGCAGCGCATCGAGCTGCGACTCGATCGGCGAGTCGCCCTGTGCAGCCTGTCCGCCTCCATTCGAAACCTCCACGGTTATGCGGCTGCGCACTCTGTCCACGGCCTGCTGCACGCGCGTGCGGTCAAAGGGCTTCAGCAGATAATCCACAGCGTTCACGTCAAAGGCACGCACGGCGTACTGGTCATACGCGGTGGCAAACACAACCTGCGGCAACGGCTCGGGCTCCAGTCCCGCATTCGTCCTCTTCCGGTTGCGGTCCATGAGCCTTTGAATCACGGCAAAGCCGTCCAGCCCCGGCATCTGCACGTCGAGAAAGACAAGATCCGGCCGGTGCTCTTCAATCAGGTCTACGGCCTCAATGCCGTTGGCCCCCTGCGCAACCACATCCACGCCGCCCACCGAGTCCAGTAGGTACCTCAGCTCGTCGCGGGCCAGTTGTTCGTCGTCGATGATGAGCGCAGAAATAGACATGAACACCGGAAGGTCGAAAGATCGATTGTAGGAAGCGCCGCCGTCCGGGTCAATTCCGGGACCAATGGAGAAAGCGGGTGCCCCAATCTCGCCGAGCTCTTGTCTTTCTGGCCAGGGCAGGAAGCAGAAACCCCGTGCGAGCGAAGAACGAGCGTTCGCCCTAATGCAGGTGGTTACTCGCCCAGAACCCTCAGCCGCGCCGGCATGTGGTCTGCAGCCAGCTCATGCCCGCACCGCGTGCAGAACTGGTCGGTCGCGCGCACTGTCCTGAAGCAGTTGCCGCAACTTGCCGTGAGCCGGTAGTCGCACTGCGGACAGAAATGGAAGTCGCTCTGCACGTGAGTCGAGCAGGCAGGGCAGCGCGAAACCACGGGCGCTCTCAGCAGGAAGTAGAGCACCGCGCCAATCCCGCCCGGCATCACGAAGCAGATCACAATCCAGAACCGCGAGCTCATCGCCCGCCGCGGAGCGTCCTTGCTCACGTAGCCCACCATCAGGAAATAGAGCGCAACCAGCAGTCCCCAGGAGAGATTGAAGTAAATGCGGAACCCGAGAGGCGGCGGCTGATGGGTTCTGCCCTCGGGCAGCACCAGCCAGAGATAGTATTCAACCAGCACAAAGGCCGCGACCCCGGCCACGATGGACCAGACCGGAATCAGGCGCTCATCTTCGTTGACGGTAATGGATTGTGGTTCGCGCATAGGCAATCCCTGTGTCAGAGCGGCGTTCGGAAAGTTAAGCAAAGCTTAACCCAACATTAGATGGACGGGAAATAGAACAGGGAAGTTGCGCAAAGTTAACTGCAGGAAGGAAATTGGTCAGGAATCCCGGCGCCTCAAACCCGGTTGCGCATCCAGCCTGCCACCAGCGCACAAGCCACCAGCGCCGGGCACAGGATGCAAACCCACAGCGCAAACTGGCTGGTCAGGTCGCTCAGGTGTTCCCCGGCAATCAGGTTGTCCACCGCCCACCACACCAGCGGGCCCAGCACAAGAACAACCAGCAGAAGCGCCGCCAGGGCCACGGACCGGATCCGCCTGCGCCCCGCCTTCTGCTCCAGCATCAGCCCATGTGTAGCGCTTACCACCCTGCGGGTACGGTAGGCAATGAGACAGTCCCGGCTCGCCTGGTTCCCGGCCAGCGCAGACAGCAGATCGCGATCGGTGTCCACAGGGACCTGCGCATCTCCCAACGCGCCCCTGGCGCGGTCGCCGGCCCCGTTGTCCGTGGTCACACCGCCTCCAGGCGGCGCAGAGTGCTGCGCTCCAGCTTCGGCTTGATAGCCGCCAATCCCCTGTAAAGTCTTGACTTCACTGTAGAAAGAGGCGCCCTTGTCACCTTGGCAATCTCTTCCAGCGACAGCTCCTCGTGGAAGCGCAGCACCAGCACCTCGCGATGCAGCGTATCCAACTGCAGCAGCGCCGCCGCAATCCGCTCCCGGTCCTCCAGGTTGGAGAAGGAGTCGAAGGGGGTCGGCTCGTCGTCAGCGACCTCAAAGCTCATCGGCCGGTCCTCGTCGCTGTTCCCCTCGTACAGTTCGTCCAGGCTGGTCATGGTGCGTTTCCGCCGCTGGTCGATTACCAGGTTGCGCGCAATCGTAAACAGCCAGGTATCGAACCGCGCCTGCCCGTTGAACTGCCCGCCCCGCACCAGGACCCGCATCCAGACCTCCTGGAACAGGTCCTCCGCCATCTCGCGATTACCAGTCAAATAAAGCAGATAGCGCAGTAGCCGGTGTTGGTAGCGGACGATCAGCTCGTCCAGCAGCCCCGCATCCTGGCGCTTGAGTCCCTGTGCGACGGCCAGGCTCTCCTGCCGCACCTGCTCTTCAGCAGCGGTGGCCGAACCCTGACCTAAGAAGGGGAGAACAGACGCGACACTATTCATCTCACTCCATTAGACGCCCAAAACGCTCCCCAAGTCGCTCAAAAATGGATTTAGCAGCAAAATCGCCCTCAGCGAGTAATCTCACAAGGCTGGCAATGTCCCGCTTGCCGGCCGCCGGGGCGAGCTGCGGAATATCTCGTAACTGAGCCGGTTCGAGCAAAATCAACCCGCTTGTAAGTTCTCGCTCGAAATGCCGATAGATGGAACTGAATGATCCTTCGCAGAGGAGGGATCGTGCGGATGTGCCTCTACGGTTTGGCAGGGCCAGGCGAAGATGCTGGAAGTGGTATTTTGTCTCTTCAATGACCGCGACGACGGGCCTTCAGACGGCGAGTACCCGCTGTCGCCAGGTGGGTCCCCAGTCGTCATAGATGTCTATCAGTAGTTTCTTTGGATATTGGAATCCAGTCTTCCCAGGGATTCCGGATGTGCGGACGCGAGAGCCGTTCGCTGGCGTTCCTTGCCGATGAGGGGAGCATTGATTGCGATGATGCGCACCGTCAATCAGCGGAGACGGTTCACGCTGATCGTTACGATTCTCGCCGAGCTCTTGGGTATGGCAGGCGGGTTCCTGCTGTTCCGGATTGTCACTCTCCGGCTGGCGATGATTGAACTCGATCATCACGCCTGGCGCTACATGCTTCGCGCAGAGGAGTCATCGAACGCCTCGGAGCATTTCCTAAAGTCAATGGCCGCGGCCGGTCTCACCGCCTGCTCGGATGCCGAGATTGCCTACATGCACCATCTGCTCTTTCAGTCGGAGTTTCTCAAAGACGGCGGCCGGATGAGTGGCGGAAGAGTGGAATGCGACGCCATGTTCCGGGCTACGGAGCTTTCTCAAAGGGTTTTCAAACCGGATTTTCTTCTTAAAGATGGAACCGAGGTCTACACCGATATCCGGCTGATGCCGGGCGATCCAGAGGCCAGAGTGGGCGTGCAGCGCGGCGGTTTCTTTGTCTCGTTCCTTCACTGGCGGCCTGACCGGCTGGGAGATCTTCCCTTGGACTTCACAATTACAGAGGTCGATGACACTGGGCAGCAGCCTGGCTGGTTGCACGGCGAGAAACCGGAAGCTGCCGCCGCCATCCTGGCGAGGGACGGGTGGGTGAGGGTGGGCGACAGCTTGTATGCGACGCATTGTTCACCCCACTACTTCAACTGCTTTACGGCTTTTGTTGATGCCAACAAGGTGCTCAGCGCCCAAACCCGCCAGACTGCCGCGTGCACTGCTCTGGGCGGGGTGGCAGGCGGCTTCATCGGTCTTTCTTGTGCGCTCCTTTACCGTCGCAATCAGAGCCTGGTGCATCAGCTTCGCAAGTCGATTCGCTGCGATAGGCTGCGCATGGTTTACCAACCCATAGTGCGTTTGGCAGACCGACGGATCGTGGAAGCAGAGGCCCTGGTGCGATGGACCGACGACGACGGCTTCGCGGTAAACCCGGCGATGTTCGTTCATGTTGCCGAGGTGAACGGATTCGTGGGGGAATTGACCGAACTGGTGGTGCGCCAGGTTCTGCGCGACTTGGGCGATGCCTTGCGCGGGCAACCCGATTTCCGCATCAATATCAATGTAACGGGGAAGGATCTTGCTGATCCCGCGTTCCTTCCCATGCTGGACCGGTCTCTGGCCGTTGCCAGAGTTGCGGCGCGAAGCCTGACCATCGAGGTGACGGAAAGCTCGACGGCCAGGAAGGAAACAGCCGTGGAAACGATCCGTCAATTGAGAAAGCGCGGGCATAGCGTTCACATTGACGACTTTGGAACGGGCTACTCCAGCCTCTCCTATTTGCACTCGCTTGCAGTCGATGCCATCAAGATCGACAAGTCATTTACCCGCGCGATCGGCACACAGGCGGTCACGCTGGGCATCCTACCCCAGATATTGGCGATGGCGAAGACGCTGAACCTGGAGGTCGTTGCGGAAGGGATTGAAACGGAGGAACAGGCCGGTTACTTCGCCCACTACGATCAGCCAATCCTGGGCCAGGGCTGGCTGTTCGGACACCCTGTCCCTGCGGAGCATTTTTATCGGCTTCTTGCCGAGAATGAAGAGGAAGTCTCGGCTCTCGTACCGCCGGGGCAAGAGGCATGAACGGATGGGCAAGCTGCAAGTTCTATGAACACTAGAACTGGTTGCATGAGTCAGCCTTTGCGAGGGCACCGCTTCAGCCGTGCCGCAGAAGGCGCATAAAACCCGGGGCCTTGGACCCTGCGGAATGCTCTGTGTTCGTTTTATCCAACCAGCTCTATGGCAAACGACCGAAGAGCGACCATCACTAGGTCCATGACCGCTTGTTTTAGCACCTTCTCCGTGCCCCATCCTTTCGCCTTTCTCTTGGCGAAAGGATGGGGAACCGCGAACCCAAAAGTGCGAAATTATGCGGTCAAAGACCTAGTCGTTCTTCCTGTGTGCCTATACGAAAACTAGCCTACCGGCCACCGTCCGCCCGCGCCCCGAGACCATCATTTCCGACCCTTCCTTGCCCTCCCAGCCACCCGCACCGCATCCTCAACCGCCTTCGCCGCCCGCCGTTCCCGCGCCCCCGCTCCCTGCAAGTAAAAAATCCCCAATAAGTGGCTCCTCCTCCGCGCCGGCGTCATCGCTTCCCATCCCGCCCGCGCCTGCGGATGGCGCAGAAACGCAGCCTTCAGAATCGGCGGCGTCTCCGTCTCCCCCTCCATCGCCAGCAGCAGCCACTCCGCCATCCGCTCCGCCCGCTGCTCCCGGGACCCGCCTGCCCTGGCCTCGGCTACCAGCGCGCCAATCACCCTGCGCGTGTAGTAGTTCAGCCCGTCAAACCATTTGCGAAGCCTGCGGTCGCCTTTCAGCGCCTGCGCCAATTCCGGAGGCACCTCGGCTGCCCGTTCCTCCAGATCAGGCTCCAGCTTGATGCGCACCTTTGACCCCACCGTCGCCTTTGCCGCCGCCTGCATCTTCCTGTTCACCAACAGGAAGTGTCCGCCGCCGTCCGACCTGCCAAACAGCGCTGTGCGAAACGGAAACCCCTCAATCTCTCCCCACACGCGCACTCCCTTGCGCACGGGCCAGGCTTTGGCCACATCGAACGGAATCCTCGCAACCACCCACCCCAGGCCGTTGCGCAACGGCTCCAGCACGGCGCTAAACGATTTTGCAGCAGACGCAGTCATGAGCTTCAAGTGCAGCCTCAGTATGCAGCGCGAATCCCGCTCCAACGAGGGGGGAATCGCGGCGACTTTGCCTTTTCCCGGTGGGAGGAACCGCTTCCATTTCCTTCTGCGGCCCAATGCCTAGAATCAGTTTGATCGCAGGAACGATGCATCCGTCACCCAATACGGCAATCGGTCGATCCGAGCTTATGCGGCGTTGATCGCCACTACTTTGCCGTCTCGCAGTGCTTTGATATCGCGCATCGGCGGCTGGCCGAAGAAGCGGCTGTACTCCCGGCTGAACTGGCTTACGCTCTCGTACCCCACTTCGTACGCAGCGCTCGTGGCGTCGATCCCGTCCATCAGCATGCGTTGCCGTGCCGTTTGCAGCCGGAGCTGTTTCTGGTACTGCAGCGGGCTCATCGCCGTCAGAGCGCGGAACTGATGGTGCAGGGTCGATACGCCCATGCGAGCCGTCGCCGCGAGTTCCTCCATGTGCAGCGGCTTGGCAAAGTTGGCCCTGAGCCAGGCGATCGCTCTCGCCGTTCTGTGGCTCAAATCGCCGGTCGTTGCAATGGCGCGCAGGCGCACTCCCTGTGGAGTTCTGAGGATGCGGTAGACGATCTCCCTCTGAATCAGATGGCTGAGAAACGGAATATCCTCGGGAGTCTCGAGAAGGTCAATCAGACGGGTGCACGCGCCCAGCAACCCGACTGTGGTCTCACCGACGGCAAGCCCACGAGATTGAACGGAGGTTGCGAACTCTGGCAACTCTTCCCGGCCGATGACCTCCCGTACTGTCGGCATATCGAGCTTGAGAAACATTGACAGCAGCGGAACCTGCTCTGATGCTTCAACGATCTGGCTCTCGGCAGGCACATCGATCGACGACAGAAGAAACGACGTTCCGTCGCAGAGGTAAACGGTCCCTCCCAGGTTGACGCGTTTGCGCCCCTGTACGAAGACAGTAAGGCTGGGCTCATAGGTGGCATGAAAGCACGGCGTCGGCTGCTCTCGCCGGTAAAGCGCCAGACCGGGGATGGCGGTAAGGTTTTCTCCCAGCGCTCGGGCACGCGCCGCAATCTTGCGGGTCAATTCCTTCCGCATTTCGATCGCCTCCGCATTTAGATCGCTGCGCTTTTCCATCTGTCTCGCCATTTTGCCCTCCGGTTCCTCATCCTCAAGCGTACTGCTGAAGCGCACCGTGCGTGCACAAAATCTGCGATCCAAGCAGAATCAGGCAAAAGATCGGCAGGATCGGGAAAGCGCGCGGCTTGTGATTCTCTTTACTCTTTCGATGGGCGGCCGAAGGAGAACGACCACCTCTCCCGATCGGCCGGAAGGAGAAGCAATGCAGAAACGCAAACTTGGCAAAAGCAACCTCGAAGTATCGGCCATCGGACTGGGCTGCATGAGGATGAGCGAAGGTCACGGCCCAGTTGCGGGATCCAGGCAGGAGATGATTGCGGTCATGCGGGGAGCGGTCGAACGCGGCATCACGCTTTTCGATACCGCTCAGGTTTACGGTCCATTCGTAAATGAAGAGGTTGTAGGCGAAGGCCTCGCTCCTGTGCGTGACCAGGTGGTGATTGCGACGAAGTTCGGATTCGCATTCAACGCGCACGGAAAGCCCTCTCCAGGTCTGGACAGCCGCCCCGAGTACATCAAAGAGAGCGTGGAGGGCTCGCTGAAGAGACTTCGTATCGACACGATCGATCTGCTCTACCAACACCGCGTCGACCCGGAGGTGCCAATTGAAGACGTTGCGGGGGCGGTGAAGGACCTGATTCAGGAAGGCAAGGTGAAACACTTCGGCTTGTCAGAAGCAGGGGCAAAAACAATCCGCAGGGCGCACGCTGTGCTCCCGGTGACGGCGGTTCAAAGTGAGTACTCGATCTGGTGGAAGCGTCCGGAGGAAGAAGTATTGCCGACACTCGATGAACTCGGAATCGGCTTTGTTCCGTACAGTCCGCTGGGCAGAGGTTTCCTTGCCGGGTCGGTTACGGAAGACACCCGGTTCCTGGAAGGAGACAACCGCGGTAGCTACCCTCGGTTTTTCCCCGAGGCCCGCAAGGCGAATCGGGCCCTGGTCGATCTGATTGCAGCTTTTGCCGGGCAGAAGGGGGCAACCTCTGCCCAGATTGCGCTCGCCTGGCTGCTCGCCCAGAGGCCCTGGATTGTTCCAATCCCCGGCACCACCAAACTCGAGCGCGTCGAGGAGAACATCGGAGCAACAGCCATGGAACTTACCCCGGACGATCTTCGCGGGATCGACAGCATCACCGCGAGAATCCCCGTGCAGGGAGACCGGTACCCAGAAGCGCTGGAACGAATGACTTATCGCTAGAGCATTTTCGATCCACTTGTTGACATTTCGAGAGCATCGAAGGTGGCATTTTCTTGAGAAAAATGCCACTTTACTGCGTGGTTCCTGTAAAGAGCAGGATCGAAAATGCTGTAGTGGATTCATCATCCAAGAGGAGGGAACTCTCAGTGAACATATCCTTCGAAAACAAAGTTGCTCTTGTTACAGGCGCCGCTTCTGGGCTTGGCCTTGCAACCGCGAAGGCTTTTGCCCAATCAGGCGCTTCCGTGGTGTTGGCGGACTGGAACGAGAAGGCGGCGCTTTCTGCAGCAGAAAAACTCGCTGACCAGGGCTTCAAGGCACTCGCCATTCGTTGCGACGTATCGGATGACGCCCAGGTCGAAGCGATGGTAGCGCAGACCGTTGCCACATTCGGCCGGCTGGACGCAGCCTACAATAATGCCGGCGTTCAAAATGTCCTGGCGGAGACTGCAGATTCTTCACGCGACGATTATGACCGTGTAATGGCCATCAATCTCCGCGGCGTCTGGAGTTCGATGAAGTTCGAGCTAAGACAAATGCTCAGGCAGGCTAGCGGCGCAATCGTCAATTGCTCCTCTCTTGGTGGGCTTGTGGGCGGTGCCGAGCGGGGAATCTACCATGCCGCCAAGCATGGAGTCATTGGCTTCACCAAGAGCGCGGCCCTCGAATATGCTGCTCGCGGCATTCGGATCAACGCCGTATGCCCGGGGCTCATTTGGACCCCGATGGCCGAACAAATGGTCGCCGGCGGCCAAGGTGAAGCCCTTAAGGCAATGGAAAAGAGCGTGCCGATG
The DNA here is from genome assembly GCA_964445025.1 of uncultured Occallatibacter sp. Lineage (GTDB taxonomy): Bacteria > Acidobacteriota > Terriglobia > Terriglobales > Acidobacteriaceae > Telmatobacter. The sequence continues at coordinate 10,428 of CAYUJM010000036.1, forward strand.
GGACGGGTCGGCCGTCCCGAGGAGATTGCGGATGCCGTCTTGTGGCTGTGCAGTGATGCTGCAAGCTATGTGACTGGTCAATCAATCTCGGTGGATGGCGGCTTCATCATGCGCTGACGGTGCTGCGACAAATCAGGAACGGAACTGGACCCTACGCCCCAGGGCAACACGCGTTCTGGGCAGAGTGCCGCCCGGAGAACCCCGAGAAGATGGAGAGAATAGAAAATGAGTTCATGGCCGAAAGACGAACTGCGCAGGATTGCCGAAGCCGACGACCTGCACATCGCGCCGTTTCGCGAAGACGGTGCGACCTACGGCACTCCGACGTGGATCTGGTCCGTCGCTGTCGACGGCGCCCTCTATGTGCGCGGCTACAATGGCCAGAAATCGCGCTGGTACCAGGCCGCGGTACGGCAGAAAGCAGGTCGGATCATCGCCGCCGGCGTCACCAAGGAAGTCACCTTCGAGCCAGTAGAGGAGCCGATCAACGACCGCATCGACGCCGCTTACCGCGCGAAGTACAATGGCAGCCCTTATCTCGATCCGATGATCGGCAAACGCGCCCGCTCCGCGACAATCAGAATCCTGCCGCGCGAAGCCAGCGGACACTGACCACTGAAAGGGGAAAGCACATGGAAATCAAAAGAGCCGGCACACAACCTTCCGCCAAAGGTCCCGCTGACTGGTTCACGGGGACGGTTCGCATCGATCCGCTGTTTCAGGCGCCCGATCCGGCGTTTGTGCAGGGTGCAAGCGTCACCTTCGAGCCCGGCGCGCGCACGGCCTGGCATACGCATCCGCTTGGTCAAACGCTGATTGTCACCGCGGGCTGCGGCTGGGCTCAGCACGAGGGCGGGCCGGTAGAGGAGATGCGTCCCGGCGATGTGGTCTGGTTCTCGCCCGGAGAGAAGCACTGGCACGGCGCAACACCGACGACGGCAGTGACCCACATCGCGATCCAGGAGAAGCTCGACGGCAAAGTCGTCGACTGGATGGAGCACGTCACCGACCAGCAGTACCGGAAGGGTTAGCGCCGCCTAAGAGATCGGACCGGTGACACGCGTCTCCATCACCCCGCCAGCCCGCACCCCAGCGCCAATCTTCTACACTATCCCTCATGGAAGTTCTCTACGGCGTGCACCCGGTCGAGGAAGCCCTCAAGGCCGGCCGTCGCCGCTTTGACCAGGTTGTGGTGGCCCGCGAGCGCGACGATCAGCGGCTCGAACGCCTGGTCACCGCTCTTCGCCAGGCCGGCATCCGCGTCCGCCAGGAATCCCGCGAGCAGTTGACTCTGTTGGCCAAAACACCTGCCCATCAGGGAGTTGTCGCTCTCGTTCGCGCCCAGGAGTTCCTCGCAATTGAGGATCTCTTCGCCCCCGACCCGGCCAATCCCACCGCCCGCCGCCTGCTCCTGGCCCTAGACGGCGTTGAAGACCCGCAAAACCTGGGCGCGCTGCTCCGTGTAGCCGATGGTGCCGGCGTTGACGGCGTCGTTCTTACCGAACGCCGCTCCGCGCCCCTCAGCCCCGTTGCCGTCAAGGCCAGCGCGGGCGCCGCCGAGCACCTCCGCATCGCCCGCGTCGTCAACCTCGTCCGCGCCCTCGAAGAGCTCAAGGAAAAGAACATCTGGGTCATCGGTCTCGACGAGCGCGGCACATCCGACTATGACCAGTTCGACCTCACCGGCGACTGCGTGATCGTCCTGGGAAGAGAGGGCGCGGGCCTCCACGACCTGGTCCGCCGCACCTGCGACCATCTGCTTCGCATTCCCATGGCCGGCGGCGTCAGCTCCCTCAACGTCTCCGCGGCGGGCGCCGTCGTGCTCTATGAGGCCTTCCGCCAACGCCGTGCGTTGGAGCGCCCCAAAGGCGAGGTCGGACCCGCGGCAGGTGGCAAACCGCGCAAACAGAAAGGCCTGGGCTCATGAAGTTTCCTCGTGCCGGCATTCTTGCCCTGCTTGCCTCCGGCATGGCGGTCGTACCTGCCGCGCAGACTACCACCAGCACCCCTCTGCAACAAACCACCCCAGCCGCCCAGTCCCCTCAACCCCAGACCGGCGGCAAGGTCATCTTCTCCCGCTCCACCGACGAAGACGGCCAGGCCACCACCCAGACCGGACCGGCCGCCCCACCTCCGCCTGTCAAAATCGCCGATGCTCCCACCGCCCAGGATGCTGAGCGCCAGTCCATCACCTTCACCGACTTTGACATGGACGTCCGCCTCCGTCCCGCCGACCAGCACATCGCCGTCCGCGCCCTGGTCACCGTCCGCAACGACGGCAACCAGCCGCTGGCCCACATCCCGCTGCAAATCTCTTCAACGCTCAACTGGGAGCGCATCCGCATCAATGCGCACGACGTTGCCTTCCCGGTCGCCATCCTCAACTCCGACGCGGACCACACCGGCCAGCTCCACGAGGCAGCAGTCCCCCTCAGCGAACCGCTCGCTCCCGGCGCCACCCTTCAGCTTGACGTCACCTACTCCGGCGCCATCGCCGCCAACGCCCAGCGTCTTCTCGTCATCGGAACCCCAGACGATGTCGCGCTTCACTCCGACTGGGACCAGATCGGCGTCGACTTTACCGGCCTTCGCGGCTTCGGCAACGTCGTCTGGTATCCGGTTTCCAGCGTTCCCGTCATTCTCGGCGACGGCGCCCGCCTCTTCGACGAGATCGGCGAGCACAAGCTCCGCATGGCCGGCGCCCACTTCCGCCTCCGCCTCACCGTCGAGTTCCCACAAGGCCGCGCACCCTCCGTCGCCCTCATCAACGGCCATCTCGCCCCGCTCTCTGTCACCAATCCGGGCGACCTCAGCCAGGAAGTCTCCGGCGCCGCCACGGCCGACAACGGCGGCGAAACCCTCGGCTTTGACGCCCCCAGCCTGTTTGTCGCCATCCGCGCCCCCCGCAACGCCGCCAACACCATGCTCTGGGTGCTACCCGACGACCAGTCCGCTGTCCAGTCCTGGGCCGATGCCGCCGCCGCCGTCACGCCTTTCCTGCAAGGCTGGCTTGGCCAGCGCCCACGCTCCCAACTCACCCTCCTTGACCTGCCCGACGCCCAGGACGCCCCCTACGAAACCGGCTCCATGCTGGCCACAGCCATCCGTGCCGCCGCGCCCGAGCAGCTTGACGGTGTCCTGGCCCATGCCCTCACCCACGCCTGGATGGAGTCTCCGCGCGCCTGGCTCAGCGAGGGCGTCGCCCACTTCATGGGCACCCTCTGGGTCGAAAGGCAGCGCGGCCGCGACCAGGCCCTGCAATCGCTGGAAGCCGCTCGCTCCGCTCTCACCCTTGCCGAGCCCGAAAGCCCGGGCCAGGGAGTTGGCCAGCCCCTCGCGTACGCCATCTCTCCCGTCTACTACCGCACCAAGGCCACTTATGTCTTCTGGATGCTGCGCGATGTCGTCGGCGATTCCACCCTCTCCGCCGCCCTGCGCGCCTATCACCCCGCCGCCGACGTCAGCCTCGGCTATGGCCGCGACACGGCCGCCAGCCCCTTTGAAAAGCTCCTCGAGCAGGCCGGATCACGCGCGGACCTCTCCTGGTTCTTCGCCGACTGGGTCAACGCCGACAAGGGCCTGCCCGACCTCTCCATCTCCAGTGTCTTTCCGGTCCCTGAAGAAAGCGGCAACTGGCTCGTCACGGTTAACGTCGCCAACGGCGGCTTCGCTTCCGCCGAAGTTCCCATCACCGTCCGCTCTGCCACCAACTCCGTCACCCAGCGCGTTCTGGTTCCCGCCCACGGCAAAGCCACCCCGCGCCTGCTTATCCAGGGCAAGCCCACTGAGGTCCAGCTCAACGACGGCACCATCCCCGAGACTCTGGCTACGGTCCACATCACCCGGCTCGACCAGCCGCCCGCAACTTCCTCCAGCCAGTCAAACCCGTCCCAGCCCTAGCCTACGAACCCCCGAAGCCCTGGCTAACCTGCCAGCTCGCTTCTGCCCGCGAAGCGGGCGCTAACTCGCCAAAATCATACTCGCCAACTCTTTTAAGCCGCCCGCGTCATCGCAGCACAGAATCTCTGTAAATTGTCACAAATAAACAGCTTATATCGCAATGCCGACCCATTTGCCCTCTGCCAGGTCTGCCACATGACCCCGCCCGGTCCCCAAAAGCAGCAACACATGGCCCCGAAGTATCATTGACCCTGGTAATAGGTTACTTTATGTTACTTGTGTGCAGACAAATGGGTACTACTGGCCCATCCTCAGCCCAAGGAAACGCCAGACCAGCCCTGAATGCTCGAAAACCTGCCAACGCTCGAAGGATTCTGGATGATTCTGTTGTTTGCTCAACTCTTTGCAGTCTCCTTTGCCGGCCTTTATCTGTGCCGGTGGATTGCCCGGTCGCGCCGCCGCAACGCCCAGTCGTGGGACACCCTCATCGCCCGTCTGCGGCCTGACTGGAGCGCGCACGAGTTAAGCGAGCACTTTCTCTGGCGCGAGGGCCTCAACGCCACCCCCGATGAAACCTGGGAACGTCTCCAGGGCGCCCGCGGCCTCTGCGCCATGTATCAGAACTCCCGCGTCCTGCTTGAAATGGCCGACATCGCCGCCCGTAACGACAGCTCCGTCGAACCTATGCTTCTTGAAACCCTGCGCAGCGACGCCATGCAGATCCGCATCTCCGTCCTCACCGCCCTCTTCCAGTACGCCTTCACCCAGGCCGGCGAGGGCGTCCGTGTCCATGCCTTTCGCGCTGCCTCCATGTATACCGGCATGGCCGCCCGCATGACCCAGCTCCTCCAGGATCACGCCGCCATCGTCCTCCCCGACTTCGTCGCCGCCATGTAAGCCTCGGCCCACCCGGCGCCTGCATCGCCGCAAAAAGCCGCAAAGCCCGGGAGCGTTTGCGATAGGCGCACATGAGCACCCCTATCAGAGCTGTACATAGTTCAGCCGCTCCCCGCGCAAACACGCCGGTCCATCCCCCGAAATTCAGGTCCCTTCCGAGCTGCCCCATCCCGCAATCTGGTGTGATTCAAATCACTGCATAGAACTCGGACTTAATTTGTCGTATATTAAATGAAGACCAAATTGGTCGTACTTTACTGCCTCGCCGGATGGATCCAGCCCTCGGCGCCTCCGCAAGGCAAACGACTGAAGGAAATTGAAGTGAGTCTGCCCACGAACCGCCGTCAATCTGCAATTCTCTTCTCCGTCTTCTTCTTGCTTGTCGCCGCTGCCTGGGGAGCAGTTGCGGGCAGAATCTCCGGCACGGTCAGTGACCCATCAAGGAGCGTCGTTCCCAATGCAATCGTAACCGTACGGGAAGTCAACACCGGTCTGGTGTACCGCGCGCAGACAGACGCCAGGGGATACTACACGCTGCCGGTTCTGCCCTCCGGCCGCTACGAATTGCATGTGCAGGCGCCGGGCTTTCGCGGCTACCAGCGCAAAGACATCGTGCTCGACACGAATGCCGCCCTCACGCTCGATGCGACGCTCCAGGTCGGCAGCGCCAGCGAGACGGTGAGCGTGAATGACAATTCCCTGCATGTGGAGACCATCGAGACGCAGCTGGGCCAGGTGATCACAGGCCGGCAAATGACGGCTGTTCCTCTCGATGGCCGCAGCTTTACCGACCTGCTCTCGCTGCAGCCCGGCGTAGCTCCGGCCACGACCATCTCCTCAAGCACCGTCCAGGATGTAGGCGCCACCACGCTTTCTCCCTCCGGAACGCTGAATCCCGGCACCATTTCCGTGAATGGGCAGCGCGAATTTGCCAACTACTTCAGCGTGAATGGCAGCGATGTGGAAGAAGACGTGAACGCCGGCACCGCCATCATTCCCAACCTTGATGCCATCGCCGAGTTCCGCATCGTCACCAGTAATTTCGACGCCGAGTACGGAGAATTCTCCGGCGGACAGATCAGCGTCGTCACCAAGTCCGGCGGCAACGGCTTCCACGGCGGCGCCTTCGACTTTCTGCGCAACACGGATCTGGATGCGCGCAACTACTTTTCTCCCACCCGTGGAGCCTTCCGTCAGAACCAGTTCGGCGGCACCTTCGGCGGGCCCATCCGGCGCGACAAGGTCTTCTTCTTCACGGATTACCAGGGAACCCGCCAGACGCAGGGTATCGACACCGGGGAAATTCCCGTTCCCACCGCCGCCCAGCGCGCGGGCAACTTCATTGACCCCTCTACCGGCGTCAGCCAGCTCACGGGATGCGTAAGTGGACCCTACCTCGCCGGCCTGCTTGCAGCCGATCTCGGCTCCAATGTTGCGGCCAACGATCCATATTCGCCGCAATCGGCCGGATGCGCGCCCGGCAGGCCCGCGGTCTTCCCAACTGGGGTAATTCCGCAGAGCGCTTGGTCCACTCCGGCGCAGAGATTGCTTCAATACATTCCGGCGCCGAACACCGCCAATGGGTTTGCCACCTCCGCCTATAACCAGACCGTCCAGGATGACAAGGCTGCGCTTCGTCTCGACGCGAATACCCACCTTGGCCTGCTCTCTGCCTACTACTTTATCGACGGCTTTACTTTGGATAACCCCTACCCGGTCGCGCAGAGCGGCGCCAGCGTTCCCGGCTTCGGCGCGCTCACCACCGGCCGTGCGCAGCTCATCGCTCTCGGCGATACAAAGACATTGAGCCCAACCGCCGTCAACGAGCTTCACCTCAGTTATCTGCGCGACTTCACCAATCTCGGCCAGCCGGTTGGCGGCCGGAACGTAAGCCTGCTTTCGCAGGGCTTTGCGAATGCCGATGGCACTCCTAGCATCGTGGCCCTTGATCCCAACGGCCAGAGTGTTGAGAACATCAAATTCAACGGCTATTCCACCGGCGCCGCGGCCAATCAGCTCATCCAGACAAACAACACCTACCAGGTCACCGACACGCTTTCAAAGGTGATTGGCAACCACACCGTCAAAGTCGGCGCGGAGTTTCATGCCGACCAGGTCAACGCCCACGCCATCGCGCAGTTCAACGGCAGCTTTGTCTTCTCCGGAACGGAGACCGGTCTCGACTTCGCCGACTTTCTTATCGGTGCGCCCAGCCAGTACAACCAGAGCCAGCTCAACCCGTTTTACGCGCGCAACAAATACGCCGGCGCCTTCGCGCAGGATAGCTGGCGCCTTCAGCCTAACCTCAGCCTGAACTACGGTCTGCGCTGGGATCGCGTTGCGCCCTGGTCGGAAAAGTACAACCAGATATCGACCTTTGTGGCGGGCGCGCAGTCCGAAGTCTTCCCCGGCGCGCCGGCCGGCATCCTTTATCCGGGAGATCCCGGGGTTCCCAACACGCTGGCTCCCATCGGCAACCTGAGTTTCGCGCCGCGCGCAGGCCTTGCCTGGTCTCCGCAGGCCAGGAGCGGCAGCATTCTCGAACACGTTCTGGGCCGGCCCGGAACCACCAGCATCCGCACCAGCTTCGGCACCTTTTACACGGCCATCGACGCACTTTCCATCGGCGTGCTGGCCGCGAATGCGCCTTACGGCACCACCTACACCAGCCCGGCTCCGCCGCTCTTTGCCACGCCGTTCGTCTCCGCTGCCAGCGGGCAGAACTTCGGACAGCCTTTCCCCTATACATTTGCTCCCTTGAACTCCTCGCGGAGCCATCCCGACGGAACCTTCGACTGGAGCAGCTTCGTGCCCATCAGCGGCATTCCCGGTTTCGACATCCACAACCGCGCGCCCTATACCGAAGAGTGGATGCTTTCCATCGAGCGCCAGGCCGGCCCCAACACAGTTCTCGGCGTCAGCTACGTCGGCAATGCCAGTCACCGCCAGCGTGTTCTGGTTGAGTCCAATCCGGGGAACCCGGCGCTCTGCCTCAGCCTCAGCCAGCCCAGCGAAGTGCAGCCCGGAACGCTTACCTGCGGAGCCTTCGGCGAAGACACCGTCTATTATCCGATCGGCGGCGGTCAGGTGAACGGCACGCGCGGACCGCTGGGACCAGGCTTCGGCAGTAACGCGCTTCAGTCGAATATCGGCCACGCCAGCTACAACGCGCTTGAGCTCAGCGCCCGCCACACCAGCGGAAGGCTGGAGTTCTCGGCCTCCTACACCTACAGCAAATCCCTCGATCAGTCCTCGAACATCGGCGAAGAGGTCAATCCCTTCAATCCTGCGCTCAGTTACGCCGTCTCCTCATTCGACGTCAAGCAAAACTTCGTCCTCAGCTACGAGTACCAGCTTCCCCTCGAGCGCTATCTCCACCCCAGCCGCCTCACGCGCGGCTGGTCGCTCTCCGGAATCGCCCGCTTCGCCTCCGGCTTTCCCGTTACCATGGTCGACAACGGAGACAATTCGCTCATCGGTTCAAATCCCAACGGGGTCAACAACAGCAGCATCGACGAGCCGGATTACTCGGGTGGCCCGCTGCATTTGAATCGCAATCCCCGCACCAACGGGAACAACTACTTCGACGCAACTCAATTCAGCATGAATGCGCTGGGTGATCCCGGCACATCCAAGCGCCGCTTCTTCTACGGCCCCGGCTCCGATAACTACGACATGGCGGTCGCAAAGAGCATGGCGCTCACCGAGTCGAAGTCGTTCCTCTTCCGTGTTGAAGCATTCAACGTCTTCAACCACGCGCAGTTCAACGGGCCAAGCTCCGTCGATGGCAACGTCGGCAGCTCTACGTTCGGCAACGTGATCAGCGCGTCGCCCGCCCGCATTCTGCAAGCAGCTTTGAAGCTCAATTTCTGAGGGTGAAGGGAATGGAAACCGGAGCTGCTCGCCCTTTTGTTCGGCTTTGCAGGGAAAGCTTGAGTCCGGGGGATTCTCTAAATCTCGAATGTTCCCAAATTCGTGTCGTTTCGCGCCGCGTTCCATTTGCTGTTCGTCGGAAAATCATCAGCCAGGCCGTCAATCTGGGTGCTCGCCAATTGGTCCGCGGAGCCTGCGCCCATCCCCAAACGGTCTGTTTGATTGGAATTCGCCACCGTCCCCGCATTCGCGGAGCGCAGGAATGCTGTGCAGTCGGCCGCGGGCAACGGCTTCCCGAATAGGAATCCCTGCATCTCGGTGCACATCTGTTTTTTAAGGTAGTCGCGTTGCTGGCGCGTCTCCACTCCCTCGGCAATGCAGGCGATGCCGAGATTGCGCCCCAGGCTCAGGATGCTCTTCACCACCGCCTCTGCGGCGGGCTGCGATGCCAGGTCGCGTATGAACGATTGGTCGATCTTGATACGATTCACCGGAAAGCATCTCAAATAGGTCAGCGATGACCATCCCGTGCCGAAATCGTCGAGCGAGAGGCTCACTCCAATCTGTTTCAGTTCGCGCATGATCTTGACGGTGGACTCCGGGTCATCCAGAACCCGGCTCTCGGTCAGTTCCAGCTCCAGCCATTTGGGATCGAGCTTGGTTTCGTGCAAGACCGACTTTACGGTTTCCAAAATGCTGCCCTCAAAGAACTGCTGCGATGACACATTCACCGCCATGCGGATCGGCGAAATCCCGTCCCGCTGCCACGACACATTCTGCCGGCATGCCGTTCGCAACACCCACCGCCCAACCTCGACCATCCACCCGATCTCTTCCAACTGCGGAATGAAGTGGCTGGGGGAGATCAGCCCTTGTTCCGGGTGGCGCCAGCGCAGCAGCGCTTCCACGCCCGTGATGCGTCCGGTTTGCGTTGAAACAAACGGCTGGTAGTAAACCACAAATTCGTCGCGTTCGCAGGCCTGCCGCAAATCGCTTTCCATCTTCTGCCGGCGGCGCGTGGCCTGGGTGAGCGCAGGCGAAAAGAAGCAGTGTGTGCCGAGGCCCCGCCTCTTCGCCTCGTACATTGCCGCATCGGCCGCCTGCACCAGCGCGTTCGGATTCTCTCCGTCGTTGGGATACTGGCACATGCCGATGCTGGCGGTGATCTGCAATTCGTGGCCTTCAATCTCGAATGGATCGGCCAGCGCGGTCTGCACCTTGTGCGCAACCCGCTCAATGTCGTCGATCGTCGCCACCAAGGGCATGGCGATAGCGAACTGGTCGCCGGCCACGCGGGCCACGGTGTCGCTCTCGCGCAGGCAGGCCTTCAGACGCACCGTCACCCCCTCCAGCAGGCGGTCGCCCACAAAGTGCCCGTAGCAATCGTTGATATCTTTGAAGCGGTTCAGGTCGAGCATCAGCACGCCCACGCGTTTCTGGCTGCGTCCCGACATCGCTATCGCCTGCGAGAGCCGGTCTTCCAGCAGGATGCGGTTAGGCAAGCCCGTCAGCGGGTCGTGCAGTGCCAGGTAGCGGATTCGCAGCTCCGCCTGCCTGCGTGTGGTGATGTCGTGGGCGATGCCCATCGTCCCCACGATCTCGCCTCTTCGGTCTTTGAGCGGAACTTTGGTCGTCGCCACCCAGGTCTCGTGACCGTCCGGCCAGGTTTCCTTCTCCTCTTTTGCGATCATGGGCTCGCCCGTGCGGATAATCTCCTGCTCATCGGAGAATGCCTGGTCGGCGTGCTCCGAGCTGAAGATGTCCGCGTCGGTTTTGTTCACCGCGTTCGCCGGGTCGGCCAGCCCGCAGCGGTCCGCCATCGCCCGGCTGATGCGCACAAAGCGGCTGTCGCGGTCCTTAAAGAAAACATTGTCCGGGATATATTCGAGGAACGCTTCCAGCAGATCCCGCTCCACTCGATTCTGTTGCTCCCCTGTCCGCTTCAGCAACAAGGCCCCCACCACCATCAGGACCAGGGCTCCAACTCCCGCAGCGCCAAGAGCATACAAAGCAGCGGTCTGCAGCGCATTCTCCTGCGGCAGCCTGAACCAGAGCAGCCCCGCCAGCGCCGCCATCTCCGACAGCGCTCCCGCAAGGCATGTCGCGATGCCTGGAATCGACGATGTGCGCCATCTCCAATTCATGCCGGGAAACCCTTCTTGCATGGCTGCAGATTGCCCGATGTTATCTCGCCGCCTGCTGTGCGGAGAATCACACCAAGGCATCTCCCCCGTGCAACTTTAGCCGGTTTCGAAAGCAGATTCCGCTCTCTCGGCCCCTCAAACCTAAGCCCTGAACCAAAGCCGTCATCCAGAGCAACACCACAAGATTTGTCATCCTGAGCGAAGCGCACTTCAGCGGAGTCGAAGGAGCTGCTTTTGCATTTGTTTTCGCTATCTTTCCGCGATAGGGGATCTTCTTCACGGCCGGAAGTTGAGTCCCGGGAGGGAGCAGGGGCCTTCAGGCCCCTGAATGCGGGCTTGCAGTAAAGGTGGCTTTAGCCACGGGTTTTTCGCTTATGCTGCTTTGATGCGGTTGGCGCCACAAGAGACCCGGACGTATCTCGTCACCGCTGTGACGGCGCAACGCCGCAGCCTTTTTCAGGTCACGGCGACGGCGGAATTGCTTGAGCAGACAATCCTCGACTATCAAAGTCAGGGGAAATTCCTCTTGCACGCGTTCGTCATTATGCCCGACCATTTTCACGCTGTGATCACGCCCGCTCCGGATGTTTCGCTCGAAAAGGCAATGCAATTCATCAAGGGCGGCTTTTCTTTCCGTTTGAAAAGCAAGCTCGATGTGTGGGTGCGCAGCTTCAATGAGAGCCAGATCTCGACGCGAGAGAAATTCGTGAGCTGTGTGCGGTATATCGAGGAGAACCCGGTGCGGCGGGGGCTTGCATCGACGCCGGAAGCGTATCCCTTCAGTTCCGCGGCCCGTGGACGGTTGGATTGCATGCCCGTGCACCTGCGGGGGGTGGGAGATAGAGCCCGGGCCTAAAGGCCCCGGATTAGGCTGCTGTATTCAGAGGCCTGAAGGCCCCTGCTCCCTCCGCCATGAGGTATTCAGGGGCTGAAGACCTCTGCTCCCTCTGCAATGAAGGGGTTGGGCGGTGAGTCAAGTGTCCCTGTTGGGGAGGCAAATGCAGATGCGGGTCCCCTTTGATTGCGCGGCCCGTGGACGGTTGGATTGGATGCGTTTCAACCTACGGGGGGGGGATAGAGCCCGGGCCTAAAGGCCCCGGATTGGGCTGCTGTATTCGGGGGCCTGAAGGCCCCTGCTCCCTCCGCGATGAAGGGGTTCGGCGGGGAGTCGAGCGTCCCCGGTAGCGTGAGGGGGCAAATACAGAAGCAGGTCCCCTTCGGCTGCGCTCAGGGCCGGGAAAGGCAGGTCCTTCGACTCCGCTGAAGTGCGCTTCGCTCAGGATGACAAATCATTTGTAGTGCTCAGGGCGGGCTTTCGGCTCGCTGATATTTATTCGTTCTTGTCTGCGTTGCGCGCCTTGACCTTGAACCAGATGGGCGTTCCCTCGAAGCCGAAGGCTTCGCGGATCTGGTTCTCCAGGAACCGCTCGAAGCTGAAATGCAGCTTGATATCCCTATCGGTAAATAGAACGAACGTGGGTGGCGCAACCGCCGCCTGCGTCATGTAGAAGATCCGGATTCGCTTGGCCATCGGCACCGGCGCCCGCTGGAAGTCGATGCGCTCCAGGAACCGGTTCATCTGGCCCGTCGACACGCGCTTGCGCCTCTCCGCCGCCACGGTCTTGGTCTCGTCGAGCAGCCGTGCCATGCCCTTGCGCTCTGTTCCCGTCGCCTCCAGCGCCGAGAGAAAGATGACCGGCGCGTAGTGCAGGTACTTGAGCACAGAGCGTAGCTGCTGCTCGAAGATGGCGCGATCTGCGGGCGGCTTGCCGTCGGTGCGGCCGGTGGTGACCGCGTCCCACTTGTTCACCACGATGATCACGCTGCGCCCGCTCTCGTGCGCGTAGCCGCCGATGGTGGCGTCCGCCGCCGTGACCCCATCGGTGGCGTCGATCACCAGCAGCGCCACGTCTGCCGCCTCCAAGTGCCGCCGCGCCATGATCACGCTGAGCTTCTCCGCCATGAGGTGCGTCTTGCCCTTGCGCCGGATGCCGGCCGTATCCACAAAGCGGAACTGCGCCCCTTCGAACTCGACGACTTCATCGACCGCATCGCGCGTGGTTCCCGCGATGGGCGAGACGATCGCCCGCGATGTCCCGGTGAGCGCGTTGAGCAGCGTGGACTTGCCCACGTTGGGCCGCCCGATGATGGCGACGGAGGTCTCGTGCTGCTCGAACTCGCCGTGGGTCCGGTGGAGGGGCTGGCCGTCGGGATCGGCATTCGGCCTGGGGCCAAGCAGGTCTTCCGCTTCCTGCTCCAGTTCGACCGCCTCCTCGATGGCCTCGGCCTCGAATTCGGCGGCAAGGGTGTCGGCCCAGTTGTCCAGGTTCTCGATCGGGTTGGGAATCGCCTCGGCTACTGCATCGAGCAGGTCGCCGATGCCCAGGCCGTGCTCGGAGCTTATGGGGAAAACGTTGCGTATGCCGAGCCGGCGGAAGTTCTCCGCCTCGGCAGCCATTGCCTCCCCCTCGACCTTGTTCACGGCAAGAAATACCGGCTTGCCGCCGCGGATGAGGAGCTTGACCAGATCGTAATCCGGGCTGGCCAGCTCGGTGCGCGCATCGACCACGAGGATCAGTGCGTCGGCCTCCTTGAGCGCGACCTTGGCCTGGTTGTAGATCTCCGTAGGGATCAGCTCGGGATCGTCGGGGACGATGCCGCCCGTGTCGACCAGACGGAACTGCCGGCCAGCCCACTCGTATTCGCCGTAGATGCGGTCGCGCGTGATGCCCGGCTCGTCCCCGACAATGGAGCGGCGGCTGCGGGTTAACCGGTTGAAAAGCGTGGATTTACCCACGTTGGGGCGGCCCACGATGGCCACCAGCGGCAGCGCCTGCCTGCCGGATGGCGGGGCGGATGCCGGTTTGCGATACTTCGCCAAAATAAGCTCCAGTCAGCGTTCGGCCGGCGGGGGTCGAGCGGGTGCGTATGTTGAGTCCGCCCAACGAGGTCAGTCTGCGGGGCCTTGTTTCAGTGTAATTGACCGCTATTGGGGAACCGATTCTATTGGTGCGCGGGGCGGCCATTCCAGCATGAGCCTTTCTCATCATTTTGGATGCGATTGTGGCAACTAAATTGCCTTGATGCACCCAAGGAGGTGCACATGCACATCCACGGTAACCAGACGAATCTCAACGCCATCAACCCCTACTCCGCAGCGGCGGAGAGGGCTACCGCCGCGCTGCGTGCGGCCGAGGTGCGCAAGAAGCTGATCAAAAGCGCAGCAACGGTTGAAGATGCATCCGATCCCGACGAGGCCTTTATGGTGGGCCATTGGATGGAAACAAATCAAGGCCGGGCGCAGGGTGAAACGGAGCTGCACATAGCGACGGCGGGGAAGGATTCCGACTTCGGTTGATGTGGATCGCCGGTCGCTATGCTGCCTGCCGGGCAGCTACGCTCGCTAAGGTGGCCCTCCTAACTATGATGGAGGGAGCCCATGCCCGCCAGCGACACCGCAACCCGCGCCTTGCCCAGCCTGCACGAGTTCTTTGCTCCGGGCGGCATTCTGGCGCGTTCGTCGCTGCCTTATGAATATCGCCCCGGCCAGCTTGAGATGGCCAAGGCCGTGGAACGTGCGCTGGCGGAGCGGCGCCACCTGATTGTCGAGGCGGGTACCGGCACGGGCAAGACGCTGGCCTACCTGCTTCCCGCCCTGCGCACCGGCCAGCGCGTCATCATCTCCACCGGTACCAAAGCGCTGCAGGACCAGCTCTACTTCCGCGACGTTCCCTTTCTTGAATCGCTGCTGGGTTCGCTGCGTGTCTGCTATATGAAGGGCCGCGCCAACTACCTGTGCCGGCACAAGCTGGTTGCGCTGCGGAACCAGCCCATCCTCTCAGGCCTGGAAGAAATCGACCAGTACCGCCAGATCAGCGAGTGGGAGCAGACCACCGAGACCGGCGACCGGGCCGAGCTTTCCGGCATGCCGGAGTCGAGTGCGTTGTGGAGCAAGCTGGACGCGCGGACCGAAGCCTGCCTGGGCTCAACCTGCCCGGATTACCGGCGCTGCTTCATCACCGAGATGCGGCGGCGGGCGCTGGAGTCGGACATTGTGATCGTGAATCACCATCTGTTCTTTGCGGACCTCTCCGTGAAGCAGGAGGCGGCGGGCGCGCCGGATGCGGGCATTCTGCCCGAGGCCGCGGCGGTGATCTTCGACGAGGCCCACGAGTTGGAAGAGGTTGCTTCAAACTACTTCGGGCTTTCGGTCAGCAACTTGCGCTTTGAAGAGCTGGCGCGGGACACGGACACCCTGCTGCGCGGCAAAAAAGGCGCGGAGAGCTTGCCGGCCGTGACGCAGCAACTGCGCGAGCGGGCGCGGATGTTCTTTGCCGGGTTGCCACTGAGCGGCGACGGACGTCAGCCGTTCGTCGGGCGCGAGGATTTTCTCGAGACCTCCGGCGACCTCTACATGGCGGTGCGCGCCACGCTGCGCCGGCTCGAGGCGGAGATGGAGGGGCTTAAGGGTGTCGACGAGGCTCCGGGGCTGAAGAAGCGCGTGGCGCGGCTGCGCACCGAGCTCGAGTTTCTGCTCGAGTCGAACGCGAACAACATGGTCTATTGGATGGAGCGGCGCATTGCCGGCGGCGCGCCCGACCGGTCGTCCGCCGGGGCCGCGCGTCGTGGGTACCGATCCGAAGCCCGGCACACGTTTCTGCAGGCAACACCGATTGACGTTTCCGAATTACTCCACGAACTGGTCTTCGAGCCGATCCCAACGGTGGTTCTCACTTCGGCCACGCTCACCGTGCAGGGCGGCTTTGAGCACATGCGCAAGCGGCTGGGACTCACCGAGGCACGTGAGCTTGTGGTGCCGTCGCATTTCAGATATGACAAGCAGGCGCTCCTCTATCTGCCGCCAAACATGCCTGATCCGCGCGCCCCGGAGTTTCCCGAGGCGGCGGCCACCTGCATACGGCGCGTGCTGGAGCTTTCGCGCGGGCGCGCCTTTTGCCTGTTCACCAGCTACAGCCAGATGCGCGACCTTTACGAGCGGCTACTGCCGGTGCTGGATTTTCCGCTGCTGTTGCATGGCACCGCTCCGCGCAAGGCGCTACTGGAGGAGTTCCGCGCCACGCCGAATGCGGTGCTGTTTGGCACGTCGAGCTTCTGGCAGGGCGTGGATGTGCAGGGCGAGGCGCTGAGCTGTGTCATCATCGACCGGCTGCCCTTCGCCGTGCCCAGCGATCCGGTTGTCTCTGCGCGCATGAAGGCCATTGAAGAGGCGGGCGGGAAGCCCTTCTTCGACTACCAGGTGCCGGCGGCCGTGCTCACGCTGAAGCAGGGGTTCGGCCGCCTCATTCGCTCGCTTGAAGACCGAGGCGTTCTGGTGCTGTTGGACCCCCGTGTGCGGCGGCAGAGATATGGGCAGACGTTTCTGTCGAGTTTGCCACCGTATCGGATGACGGCGACGATTACGGATGTGGAGGAGTTCTTCGGCACGTCTGCATGAGAAAATCAGCATGAATTACGGAATGCCCAACAAAGTACCCCAAAATATGGAGGGAGGGGATGGACACGAAGGCAAGCCAAGTCCTAGGGACGGTAAGAATTCTCAAGTTGTCTTTTATCGGGGCGGGTTTGTTGTTTCTCTACGTCGTATTCAAGGTTCCGGCGAATGGAACCACACACCCCCAACCCGCATTTGAGGTAATCATTGGGGCCATTGCACTAACAAATATCGTATTGGGCTTTATACTCCCGCGTTTCATAGCCCGCGCCGGCCGAAGCCAATCCAGCGCGCGTCCGTCAACACCAACCCAGCGTTGGGTGTCAGGCTGTGTCCTCAGTCTCGCATTATTTCAGTCTTGCAACCTCTTTGGCGTAGTTCTACATTCCCTGGGCGCCCGAATTCCGGTTGTCGAATCCCTCTTCGCCGCGGGTTTACTCGCCATGGTTCTCTGGAGCCCGGACGCGCCACCCACCGAGGAGGGGGTGGCAAATGCACAGGTGTCCCCCGGACCATAGACCACGCAGGTCTCTTCCCTCCGCCGGATATCAGAACCGGAACCTCCTGCCGGGTGCCCCACCCTTACTGCGGTCTCATCGCGGGAAGGGTGGGAAGGCACGAACCACGCCGGCTGCCTCATATACCCGTTTGGGGACTGAGATAAGCCAACCTCGACCTTCCGTTCCTCTGAGACATGCGCTATTCTGAAAGCACCGAATAAGGTGCTCGCCCTTGAGGCCGCCATGCTCAATATCACTACTGACATCCAATCGTTGACCACCTTCCGCCGCTCTTCCGGCCAGTTCATGAAGCAACTCAAGAAGAGCAAACGCCCGCTTGTGCTCACGGTAAACGGGAAGGCCGCCGCCGTTGTGCAGGATGCCGAGGCGTATCAGCGCCTGCTCGATATCGCCGCGCAGGCTGACGCAGAAGAGGGCATCCGTCAGGGCTTGGAAGGCGCGAGAAAGGGAAAGCTCCGTCCGGCGCGCGAGTTCTTTGCCGAGTTTGAAGCCAAGCATGGCCTATCTCGTTAACATCACAGCACGTGCGGAGCGTGACTTTGCCAGTCTCTACGAGGAACTCAAGGTCGCGCAGTCCGGCGCAGCCTTGAAGTGGTACAGAGAATTGAAGGAGGCTGTTCTTAGCCTGGAGGAAATACCTCTCCGCTGCCCGGTGACGCGGGAGAACCGTCAGCTTCGGCACCTCCTCTACGGCCGCAAGCCTTACGTCTATCGCGTGATCTACCGCGTTCTCGAAAAGCAGAAACGGGTCGACGTGCTCCATATCCGTCACGGCGCCAGGCAGGATTTGACGGAAGCCGATCTGGAATAAGAGCCGTCCTTCGCGAGGAACATCCAATTGCAAATTACTGCCC
Source organism: uncultured Occallatibacter sp. (assembly GCA_964445025.1). Lineage (GTDB taxonomy): Bacteria > Acidobacteriota > Terriglobia > Terriglobales > Acidobacteriaceae > Telmatobacter. The sequence goes on from CAYUJM010000036.1 coordinate 28,069, forward strand.
ACGACGTACTCCTCGCCATCGACGTTCAGAACGACTTCTGTCCTGGCGGCGCGCTGGCCGTCAACGATGGCGATGCTGTGCTCGATCCTATTCATCGCGTCGCTGCGACGTTCGAGCACATTGTGCTCACGCAGGATTGGCACACTGCGGGGCACTCCTCGTTTGCTTCGGCGCATCCGGGCAAGCGCCCATTCGAACAGATCGAGATGAGCTACGGCGCGCAGACCTTGTGGCCGGATCACTGCGTGCAAGGGAGTCGCGGAGCAGAGTTTCATCCCGAACTGGGCCTGACGAGGGCGGAGCTGATTCTGCGCAAGGGCTTCCGTCCGCAAATCGATTCTTATTCCGCGTTTTTCGAGAACGATCGAGTTACGGCGACGGGTCTGGCTGGCTATCTACGCGAACGCAACCTGAGTCGAGTTTTCCTCGCCGGGCTTGCCTATGATTTCTGCGTAGGCTACTCGGCGCTCGATGCGCGGCGGCTGGGCTTTGACGCGATCGTCTTGCGCGATGCCTGCCGGGCCATCGATCTGAGCGGATCGGTGGCCAAGATGGAAGCGGAGTTCGCACGGGCGGGCGTCCGGCTGATCGAGAGCGCGGAAGTTTCCCGCTGACACAGCCAAAGGCCGCGTAGAATCGATCAAGGTTCGGCGTGCTCTTTCCGCTCCCCCACTTATGTCGCGCAACTTCTACATGCTGGCTGGCGCTCTGGGGCTCTTCGCGGTGATCTCGGCGGGCATGTCCCTGGTGCCTTCGAGCTTCCAGCCGGGGCTGCCGGCCAACGGCTCGCTGTGGCGCACCGTGGCCATGTTTCTGCTGCTGTTCGGGTTGGCATCGGCGCTGATCGGCGTGATGAGTCATCTCTTCGAGCAGGTCGACCGCCGCAGCGAAGAGGCTCGGCAGGCTGCGCGGCGGAGACGCCGCGAGGGTCGCGGATAGGACGTATTGCGGAGAATCCCCGCGCCGGGCAGAGAAGGCGCCGAAGGGCTCAACGGGCGGGCACGGCTCGGGGCCGTTCAAGAGGATTGCCGCAGGATTACCGCGCGCAAGGCGCCAATTGCGGCTTCTTGGGTATATTCTGTTCGCCTGAGCTTGCCCTGTCGGCAATTCCGGAGGTTCCCGATGCGTGTCCGGCTGTTGTTTTCGCTCACGTTCGTCGTCTCGTGCCTCGCTTGCGGCGCGATGGCGCAGGCTCCGCCTCAGCAACCCGTCATCCGCGTTAACGACGGCGGAACCAGCGGCCGCATGGAGAGCATCTTCATCCCGCCGAAGGCCGGAGCTCCCTTCAGCTTCACTCTGGCGACGGAGTGGACGCGCCCCATGAACAATGGCGGCAACTTCACGCTGACCAACGAGCGGCGCATTGTCCGCGACAGCAAAGGGCGCATCTACCAGGAACGCTGGATTCTGGTTCCCAAAGGCAGCACGATCAAGTCCTGGATGGACATCTTCCAGATCACCGATCCCGAGCAGCACACCTGGTATAACTGTGCAACAAGGACCAAGACCTGCGACCTCTTCCGCTACCACCTGACCGCCCAGGACAAGTTCGAACCGCCGATCGGAGTCACCGGGGCGCTGGCGGACGGGAACGGATTTCGCCAGCATGATGATCTCGGCCTGAGCAACACGCAAGGCGTGGAGACCCACGGCTACCGCGAAACAACCACATTCAATCCCGGGGTGATGGGCAACGACAAGCCGATGATCGTGACCCGAGAGTTCTGGTATTCTCCGCTCCTGGCCGTCAATCTGATTTCGACCGTCGACGAGCCGATGACCGGCAAGCAGGTGTTCACGGCGAAGGAACTCTCGACAGCCGAGCCGGACCCGGCCTTCTTCGAAGTGCCTGCCGACTACAAAGTGATCGATCGGTTGGACGAGAAGAACTGAGGTACTCAACGATCTGGAGGAACGGCCCCAAGATAGCCTGAATCGGGCGCTTGGACCCGCGCAGGAGGCCGGCTGCTGATGCAGCGCGCCCGCAGAGACCGTAGAATGGATTGAGGGACTCTTCCCCGCAGGATCGAGCAGACGCCGATGTACGAAGTCACCGTGGAGTCGGGATTTTCCTCCGGCCACTACCTCCGCAACTACAAGGGCAAGTGCGAAAACCCGCACGGGCATAACTACAAGGTTCGCATCACCCTGGCCGGCGACAAGCTGGATGAGGCCGGGCTGTTGCTCGATTTCAAGCTGCTCAAGCATGTCATGCGTCCGGTAATCGAGCGCATCGACCACCAGATGCTCAACGACCTGGAACCATTCACGGTGTTGAACCCCTCGGCCGAGAATCTGGCCAGGTATTTTTACGACCAGACCACTGAGCAGCTCGCCAGCATGACGGCGGGCCGTGTGCGCGTGAAGGACTGCACGATCTGGGAGACGGATACGACCACGGCTACGTATTACGAGTAGCGTTGAGACTCACGAGCACCCGATGGCGCTCATTCCATCCCTTTGGATTTGGATTTCAGATAGTTCTCGAAGGGAATCTCGAAGTAGAACAGCTCCTTGCCGTCGGCATCGCGCAGTTTATGCAGATGGAGCTTGGCGCCGACCAGCGGGTGGTCGAGCTCGGAGACGTCGTAAAAGAGGAAGCCTGCCCGCGTGGTGTGCGGTTCCACAACCAGGGCCTGATACTCGAAGGTGTTGAAGTCCGCCTCGATATCCTTGTTGCTGGCCTTGGGCTTGAGCTTGATATTCGGAATAGGGCCGGGCATGGGGATCTTGCCTCCCTGGCGCTCCTTCTGTGTCATCAGCCGTTCCACATCTTCGGGCTCAGCGGCCGGAATCTTGTCACCCGCGGCGGTGAGGAACAGGATGCGGGCGTCGCGCAGGCTGATGGGCCGGTCGCCGTTGTTGGTCACGATGAGCCGCACGGGCATGACGCCGTGACTCAGATAATCAACGCGGAAGATCGACTCCCGTTCCTTGGTGTCGTACGGCTCTACGGCGATGGCCACCTTCTCTTCGTCGTGCACCTCGACGGAGGCATAGCTGGTGGCGGGCTGTACGGGAGGGGGAGTGTGGTCGCTGCCCAGGGCCGGCAGCGCCAGCCAGAGCAGAGAAAGCGGAATTGCCCGCAAGGTCCTCATCGTGCTCGACTGTATCATTTGAGGGTTAGAC
>CAYUJM010000037.1:0-30679 GCA_964445025.1 uncultured Occallatibacter sp.
GGAGTAGGTGTAAGAGACCAGCGCGGTGAGTCCCTTGCTGATGCGGTGGTTGTAGGTGACCTGCAGGCTGTTGTAAAGGGACTGGCCTACAGGCGCGTCGGTCTGGCCTACACCGCAATACTGCGGATAAGCCAGCAGCAGTTGGAAGTTTGGCATCGCTGTCGCGCTATCGATATTGCAAGAGCTCGAGGCGATCGTTCCACCTTTCTCCAGGGCCTGGAGCGGCGCGGCCAATGGATTGAAAGCCGCCGTCGCACTCAGGAAACTGGTATTGGGTTGGCCCCCCGCCGTGAACAGGTACTTGGGATTCAACTGGTTGTAATTCATGCCGCCAACCATGCGAACGCCGCGGTTGCCGATGTAGTTGATGTCCAACTGGTCGCTTTGGCTGAAGGCATACTGCACGCCCAAAAGCCATTGTTGAACGTAAGGGGATGGGCGGCTCCTGAAGACGCCGCCTACGCCATTGCCGTCTTGTTGAAACGAGCCGTTGGCGTTGCCGGTAACCTGCGCGTATGTGCCGCCCCAGGGATTGCTGGTGCTGATATTCGGATTGGGAGTAACGCCGCCATTCAAGCTTAGGTTGGCGTTGGTTGTCGCGGTGAAACCATCCGTATCCGCTGAGCCGGAACTGGTAACCGCTTCCGGATAGAAGATTCCGTACCCGCCGTGGATGACTGCCTTCGGGATCGCCTGATAGGAGAAGCCTACGCGAGGCGCAATGTTGGCGTAGTTGGTGTTGTAGAAATCTCGGTTGCCGGGCCCCAAGAACTGGAGCGCGCCGAGCAAGGGCATGCCCGCCGTATAGCTGAGCGGGTTCAGCGCGTTGGGGTCGAAGATCGAGCCCTGGTTATGGCGCGAAGTGTACGGAGTTTGAATCTCATAGCGGATGCCGAGATTCAGAGTGAGGTTGTGGGTTGGTTTCCAATCGTCCTGCACGTACTCGCCAAAAAGACGGTTCGATTCATATGGGGTGGTCGGCGTTCCGACGCTCGCACCGTCCAGGACGCCGAGCAGCATCTCAGCCACTCCATTGCCGGTGGTGACGCCCGATCCCTGCAGGGGATTCGGTCCGGCAGTGTAGTTTCCGTCGAACGTAAGGGAGTCCGAGTAGTAGTTGTACTGGCTGAAGACCTGCTCTACGCCCATGAACCCGAAGTTGACGGTGTTCTTTCCGTGCGTTCTGATGAAGTCAACAGCCACTGTGCCGATGGGACCATGGTTGGTGGTTCCCTGCGCGTTCCCGCTGAATGGGCCAAGCTGGGAAATCCCGTTTCCTACATTGATGATAGGAAATAAAGGATCCTGCTGGTTCACATACCCCGGAAGTCCCAGAGTCGTCGAAGGGTTGAAACCGTACGACTGATTGTTAGAGGTTTCATGCCATAACTGGACGCCCGAAGTGATGTTCATGGTAAAGCTGGGGTTGAATATCCGAGTGAGCCCTGCCCACATGCCCCAGCGGTTGTTGGGCCGCTGGTTGCCTTGGCCTGCAGGATCGGATCCCCAGTTGTTCGCGGTGCCAGTCTTTGCCTCTTGTTTATACGAGTATCGGAAGTAGGCGTTGGTATTGTCGTTGATGTTGTGGTCGACCCTGATGCCGTACTCGTCCCAATACGTGGGCGCCGCTCCGGCCAGGGTCAAGTTGTTGGCCACATTGCCTGGCTTCTGTGCCACAGGATAGTAACTGAGCAGCTTGGCGCCGACGGGATCCGCAACGTAGCCAGCAATGTTGGACAGAATGTTGCCGGGGACCGGGTTCCGGATGTATCCGGTCTGGGTGGCCGTCAAGTTCGTACCATAGGGGTTGGTCACAGAATTGTAGGTATCCTGTTGGCCGGCGGTAATAGCGTGTCCGCTGCGCGGATTGTAAATCTGACCGGGGTAGATGGGACGGCCGAGAGCGTCATTGCCCGACGGCGTGGTTCCCAGCTGCTCGGAGAAATTGCCGGCCAGGAAGTTGGTGTCTGGCACCGTGTACTGCGAGGGGGATGGGGTGTTTGACGAAAAGTGATCGTAGATACCGTAGATGAAGGTCTTGTTTCGCTGCCTGTACAAGCCGGGAATGTACAGCGGGCCACCTGCGGTTCCACCAGTCTGGTTGCGGCTAAACGTGCAGAGATTTGTGCTGAGGAGACCCTGGCAACTGCCGGGCGATTGGAAGTAGTTGAGGGCGTTGAAGTTGTTGCTGGAGTAGAACTCGTACGCAGACCCGTGGAAGTCGTGCGTCCCCGACTTGGTGACGACGTTGACCACGTTGCCCGTGCTCCATCCATACTGGGCGGTGAACGAGTTGTTCTGGATTTTGAATTCCTGAACCGCGTCTACGCCGGGGACAAAGATCACCGCACCCCACTCGGTGTCGGTATCCCACGAACCGTCGACCAGGAAACCAGTCGTTCCAAAGAAGCCGCCGGCGAAGTTCATGAAGGAGATGTCCTGATCCGCGGTGTCGGTTGTGTTGCTGCCGCCGCCCAGGAGCAACTGCCCTTCCGACGTGTTCTGCACCGAGGAGTTGAGCGTGGCCAGGCCGTAGACGTTCCGCACATTCAACGGCAGCTCCACGATCTGCTTGGCGTCAATGTCTGCCGCTACGTTGGCGTTATCCGTATTCATCAGCGAGACATCCGAGGTTACGGTCACCGATACGGTCTCAGCCCCGATGGTCAGCGCCACGTTCTGCGTGGCGGTTTCGGCGGCGTCGAGGACGATGCCATTCTGTTGATATGTCTCGAAGCCCTTCGCTTTGACGGTCATGTGGTATGCGGCTGGCGGAAGCTGATTAAAGGAGTACCGGCCGCCCGCGTCGGTGGTGTAGGTCCGGTTGACACCCTTTTCCGAACTGGTCAGCGTAACAGCCGCATTGGGCAGCACCGCTCCGGAAGGATCGGTCACGACGCCGGAAAGGGTAGCCGTTGTTGTTGCGATTTGCGCGTTCATCCACGGGGCGCTGCCGGCCAGTATGGCAAGCAGGATTGCGAAACCGCCCCAACTCCAAAGAGACAGTGGTCTCCAGCTCCTTTTTGTTTTCAAAGTGTAGCCTCCCTCAGGTTGGTCCCCGTCGGGCTTGGTCTCCCGGCGCACAAGCGGCGTGCCTGAGGAGATCCATCGTGATCGGGGTTTGAAAAGCAGCCCCTTTCTAGACTTCTCAATACATCGCTGTTAAGGTCTTTACGGAATCGGCCAAAAGGGTCTTTACGGAGCAGAGCCGAACAGCCCTTGCTGATAAAGCGGTAAGTCTTTACAGTAAATAGTCGCGCTAGATCCTTTAATATCAGCCTTTTGCAGATTGAAGACAACCAGCACGTTCAGCGCGTCCAGATGCCTGTATAATCGGTTCCGTTTACCGGAGCAATCTATGGCGGTTGATTTACAGGAGCAGGGCCACGCGACTGAGAGAGCGCCGCATGCAGATGAGATTCGCCAGCAATTGAACCGCCTTCTCGGCAACTCTTTTTTCAGCCACAGCAAGCGCTTCCCTACCTTTCTCCGGTTCGTGGTCGAGCAAACGCTGGCAGGCGAGTCAGAGAATATAAAGGAACGCACTCTGGGAATTGAGATATTCGGCAGAGATGCGGAATACGACACAGCCTCCGATCCAATTGTTCGCGTGACCGCTGCGGAGATCCGCAAACGGGTGGCGCAGTATTATCAGGATCCGGCGCATGAGCACGAACTGCGCATCACACTCCCTTCTGGCTCGTATATTCCACAGTTCCACTGGCCACGGAATGGCAACGATCCTGCCCTAAAGGAAATAGACCTTGCCGCGACGGAGGAGGCTCCGGCCGCCGAATCTGTCAGCCCTCTTCATCCAGTGCTCGCCCGTCGCCATTCCCCGCTCGTTCTGGCGATCACCTGCACCATTGCCGCAGTCTTGTCGGTGGGTGCGCTTCTGCTGTGGCAGGCGACGCATCGTTCCGCGCTTGATTTCTTCTGGAGACCGGTACTTACATCAAAAGACCCCGTGTTGCTCTGCATTGCGGATCAACTGCAATATTCCAGCATCGTACTGCGCGACGCGGCTGAGCCAACTCACCAAGTATTGTTGAACGACAAACTCACGGCAATTGTGATGGACGACGTCTACTCCACAGTCAAGGTCGCCGGAGTCCTGCAGTCCAGCGGAAAACAATACTCCTTAAGGAGCGAGGGAGCAACCAGTCTCGAAGACCTGCGAAACGGCCCGACAGTCTTTATCGGAGCTTTCGATAATGCATGGACGCTGCGCATGACCAACACCCTGCGCTATCACTTTGCAAACGACGCGGAGATGACAAAGTTGAGCATCGTGGATAGCATCGCTCAGTCGCAGACTCCATGGGTTCTTGACCGGTCCATCCAGATGGCAACGAACAACTACCGGGATTACGCGATCATTGCGCGGTTCACTGATACCAATACCGGAAAGCTGGCGATTGTGGTTGCCGGAATCGGACGTGGGGGCACTATCGCGGCTGGAGAATTTTTGACTGACGCTGCAGATCTTGCACAGTTGGAGCGCGCCGCGCAAGCCGCCGGCGACAAGAAAAATATGGAAATTGTGCTGAGCACCCAGATCATTGGTGGAGAGCCCGGCTCCCCGAAGATGGAAGCTGCATACTTCTGGTAGTGCTCCTGCTAATCCAATAATTCGCAGGTTCGGCCACTCTTCGCAGATCGTGCCGACGTCCGGAACTGGCCGGCCTTCCAATTGCCAGCCTAAAAGATGACCGCTGGTGGCAGTTTCCACATTCCCGCGTCCTTCGGTCCATTCGAAAAATTCCTTGAGATCGAGCCTCACGGACCACCCGCGGCGAGCTGCCATGGCGCGCCGTTGCGAATTCGGCGGCACGGCGCGGGGCGTATATTGGTAGGAAGAAACAGATAAGGTTCACGAAATGGCGAGACTCAACACGGGACGGGAAAGCCGCCCGCCCACGATCATTGATGTTGCGAAGGTGGCTAAGGTTGGTGTGATGTCGGTCTCGCGGGTGATTAACGATCACCCCAGCGTCAAAGGCTCCACGCGCGCCAAAGTGATGAAAGCCATCGCAAAGACCGGCTACTCGCCGAACGATGCAGCGCGCATGCTCAAGGGGCGGACGGGGCGGACTATCGCCTTTGTGGTTCCGGATCTTTCCGACTTTTTCTCGAGTTGCTTTCACGCCATCCAGGAGGTCGCCATACGCCACGGCTATCAGACCATGGTGGTTGCCACAGGACGAAGCGCATCTGTCGAGGAGAGCCAACTGGAATCCATCCGGAACCATCGCGTAGCAGGCTTGCTGATCGTTACGTCAGGCAGCGACGGAAAGCAATTGAAGATGCTGCAGGACGGCGGTATTCCTGTTGTGGCTCTCGACAGGCCCGTTACCGGAGCGCAAGCAGATGCGGTTCTTGTTGAGAACAGAGACGGCGCGGAGCAGGGTGTACGGCATTTGATCGAGCATGGCCACAAGGCGATTGCTTGCGTTGGTTTCGACTCCGGCAGCTACACTGTGCGGGAGAGGATCGAAGGCTATAAGCAGGCCATGCGCGCGGCCGGCCTAAAGCCCATTCTCTCCACCTCCTTTGGCACACACGAGGCGATGCAGAGTCTTGTGTCACGCTGGACGACCGCGAAGGATCGGCCGACAGCGGCGTTCACCATCAAGCGCATCTCCTCGGTGCAACTTATTCAGGCTCTTCATCGGCACAAGATGCGCGTACCCCTGGATATCGCATTGGTGGGTTTCGACGACTTTGAACTCGCCGAAGTGCTGGGCACGCCATTGACTGTCGTTCGCCAATCACCAATGGAGATTGCACGCGCAGCCGCCGAATTACTCTTCAAGAAGATCGTCAGATTGCGGGAAGGCCGGTTGGCCGAATTGCAGGCCGCAAAAACTCTCTTTCCTGCCGAGTTAGTCATTCGCCGGTCATGTGGATGCTCGGGCGGTGACTAACTTCCTGCAATGATCAGGAATTGAGAGTTATTTCAAAGTCATTGGATTATCTTATGACCATTACAGTCACGGGAGCCTCTTGAACCGAGGCAAACAGCGACTCCGCCAGAAGTCTGACTTCCTGAATGAGGTCCACGTGCTGAAACTCCTATTCTCAATTTCCCGATGCCCTACTTCTCTTTTACCTTGATTACGAAATAGACCAGGCTCCCGTCCTTCGGAACGAGAAGCTGGTGAGGCACGCCCGCAGGAATGTGAACGATATCGCCTTGGTTCAGCACGGTTCGCGCTCCATTTGACACGGATGTGCCTCGAATCTCTCCCGGGCTCACTGTCTTGCTTTCGTCTACGGTGCCACCAGTCAGAAGTGTGGCGCCCCCCTGAACTACAAGGAAGAAATCCGCGTAGTTCTCATGAATCTCGGCGCCACCATCCTTGTGGCGTAGCGAAATCATTGTGTAGTGGTTTGGATACTCATTCAGCTTGCTGCTCGCCGCTCCATCAGGACCTTGAGCCTTTGCATTCATCTCCTGGGCTTTTTCAATGAGCTGGGTTTGAGTCAGGTGATCGACTGTGGCTGTTTGCGCGCCGGCTGCGGGTAGAAGGAACGCGATGGTGACCAGAACCGCAATCTTCATTTGCCTTTTTGACCTCCAGTTACAATATGCGACCTAACTCGCGCGCTTCCGGCGATCGGCTGGCGCGCATACATCATCTGCCTAGCCACCCGCCGTCCACCACCAGAACGTGGCCATGCACATAGTCACTGGCGCTGGAGGCAAGAAACACGGCCGCGCCAGCGAGATCCTCAGGGCAACCCCATCGACCAGCAGGAATTCGCTCCATGATCTGACGGGACCGCTCAGGATTTGCACGCAGCGCCTCGGTATTGTCGGTTGCCACGTAGCCGGGCGCGATGGCATTCACATTTATACCTTTTGCGGCCCATTCGTTGGCAAAAGCTTTCGTCAACTGGCCTATCCCGCCCTTGGCAGCGGCGTAAGAAGGAACAAACACTCCACCCTGAAACGTCAGCAAAGAAGCGATGTTGATTACCTTGCCCGAGCCTTGCGCCAGCATATGCTTGCCGGCGAGTTTTGTCAGGCGGAAGACGCTGGTAAGGTTCGTATCGATAACAGCCTGCCAGTCCTCATCCGAGTGCTCGGCCGCGGGAGCGCGGCGGATAATTCCAGCATTGTTGACGAGAATATCGATGGCTCCGAAGTGACCGACGACCTCTTCAATGAGCATCGTACAGACAGAGGCCTCGCTCACGTCGCCAACCAGCGAGATCTGGCTTGCTCCCAGCTTGCTCAATAGCTGCTGCGTGGTTTCCGGCACCGAGCGAGAACCATGGATCGCCACGTTGGCCCCCGCTTCGGCCAGCGCCAAGGCAATGCCGGCGCCCAGCCCGCGTGACGATCCCGTTACCAGCGCGGTCTTACCCTTCAGACTGAATTGCTCCAGTATCAAATCGCTGTCCCTTCCGGTCAGAGCAAGTCCACAATCGCAAGCGCATCCATATCGCTATAGACCTGATTCTCTCCACCCATGCCCCAGCAGAATTTGTAATTGCTGGTGCCCACCCCGGCATGAATCGACCAGCCGGGCGAAACAACGACCTGCTTATTCGCCATTACGATGCTGCGCGTTTCGTGTGCCGGCCCCATGAGATGAATCACCCGCTGATCCTCTGCGAGATCGAAGTACAGATACACCTCGGATCGCCTCATGTGGGTATGCGGCGGCATTGTGTTCCAAACGCTGCCCGAAGCGAGTTGCGTGAAGCCCATCACCAACTGGCAACTCCGCGTTCCCTCCAAATGGATGAGCCTGGTGATCTCTCGCAGATTCGCGGTTTCAGACGAGCCAAGCGTCGATTTGGCCTGACCGGCAGAAGGGATCAATTGAGTTGGATACACCGCGTGAGCAGGGTAACTCAACAGATAGAACTCTGCGGGATGCATTTGATCCGCACTGGAAAAGACAATCGTCTGATTTCCGCGGCCAACATACAAGGCATCCAATTTCCCTAGTTCAAATCGATTGTCCTCCACCGTGACTTTACCTGCACCGCCGATATTCAAGATGCCAAGCTCGCGGCGCTCGGTAAAATACGAAGCCTTGAGCGCATCGTCGGTGGGCAAGATCAAAGGTTCGCCGGTTGGCACCGCCGAGCCAATTATGGTGCGATCGAGATCGACGTAGGTCAATGCGATCCGGCCCTGTTGAAAAAGATCCGTAACAAGGAAGGTCTCGCGCAATTCATCGGTGGTCATGCTGCGATAGCGGACCGCATCCGCCATTTGCAATATCTTCATCGGGCTTACTCTTTCTTTGCGTTCACCCACGTTTGCATGGCACGGTCATCGCGATATGCGCGCCGCTCCGCCGCCCATAACACGCATCACTTCGGCCAGACTTGCAGTGCTCGTGTCGCCCGGAGTTGTCATGGCCAACGCGCCGTGCGCCACGCCACACTCGACCGCCCATTGCACTTCCCGGCCGGCAAGCAATCCATAGATGAGACCGGAAGCAAATGAGTCGCCGCCACCCACACGATCGAGAATGTCCACGTTCCGCTGCGGGACATGGGCGATGCCGCCGCTGTGCAGCGCAATCGCTCCCCAGGCGTTTTCCGACGCCGTGTGCGCGGTGCGAAGTGTTGACGCAATGATCTTTAGATTCGGATATGCCTGAGACAATTCACGCAGCATCTTTTCGTAGCTCTCCACAGGCAGCTCGTCGAAGTCCTTGCTCACACCTTCAACTTCCACGCCCAGCATGGCGGAGAAATCTTCCTCGTTGCCGAACAGAACATCGACTTTACGCACCAGTTCCCGGTTAACTTCCTGCGCTCTGGGCTTTCCGCCTATGGACTTCCACAGAGACTCCCGGTAGTTGAGGTCGTAGGAGATCACAGTTCCGGAGGCCTTCGCGGCGTCCATGGCCTCGCCAGCAACTTCAATCGTAGAGTCGGACAGCGCGGCAAAGATACCCCCAGTGTGGAACCAGCGGGAGCCGCGCTCAGCGGCAAAAACCGACTTCCAATCGAAGTCGCCTGGTTTCAGTTGCGATGCAGCGGTATGGCCGCGATCGGAACAGCCTACCGCTGCGCGGACTCCGTAACCGCGCTCGGTAAAGTTGAGGCCATTGCGAACCTTGCGGCCCACCCCGTCAAAAGGAACCCATCGGACCAGATCCTGATCCACGCCTCCCTGCAGCATCAGGTCTTCCACCAGCCGTCCAACGGGGTTCTCTGCCAGGGCTGTGGCGATAGCTGTACGCTGGCCGAAGCAGCGCCGCAGGCCGCGAGCTACGTTATACTCGCCGCCGCCCTCCCACACGCGAAAGGTTCTCGCGGTGTGGATCCGATCTTCTCCAGGGTCGAGGCGCAGCATGACCTCTCCGAGGCTGATGCAATCCCAACGAACCGATCCGAGCGCCTTTACAATCTCCCGCAAAGCATCCATTACATCCCCCGCAATCAATAACGATATCCCGAAATGACATCCCTAAGAATACACCCGAAAATGGGAGCAAACAATGAATATCGGAAGCTCCGATTGCCCGCCAGCGAGACGCCCGTCCAACCGATTCGGGCATCCCGTAAGGCAATCCATGAGGCAACAATTGTGCCCTGAGTCCGTGGATAAACCGGGTGTCCGCGCGCCCATTGCGGGCTCAAGATCGGCGCTGAAGACACGGTCTTGCGGTCAATTGACACCCGTGCTGGACCTGTTGTAACCTCGGTCCGATTGAATAACGTTCATTCAAGGTGATCCACATGGGAGTCGGCGGATTTGCGCAATGGGTTACTCGTTTCAGGCTTCGCAATTCCGCTGTCCTGCAAATCAAGGCCAGGCGAATTCTCACACCATGGAAGGCGCTCATGTGTGCGGGCGTCGTTGCCATGGCTCTTGCCGCCCTGTTGATCACCCCCGGCCTTTCCGGGCAGCTGACCAAAGCGGAGAAGGACACTGCGGCCGGTGATACACCGGCGACCGCGTTGCCGTTCGCCACCGATCTTTCGCCCAAACTGAAGCGGAAGGATGTCAGCCATGCGATCCAAAAGGTCGCGGACTGGCAATTGGAAAAAGCCCGCGCCCGCTTCAATCAGGATTGGACGTATGCCGCACTCTATGCAGGGTTCATGGCAGTGCCCGAGGCGGCAAACGGCAAAGGATACCGCGATGCCATGTTGCAGATGGGCAAGGAATTCAAATGGGAGCTTGGCCCGCGCATCCTGCATGCGGACGATCATGCCATTGGCCAAACTTATCTCGATCTCTATGCGCGTTTTCACGATCCCGCGATGATCGGTCCGACACAGGAGCGGATGGCTGCGTTGATTCAGATGCCGGACGCGCCCGAAAAGCCGCTGTGGTGGTGGTGTGACGCGCTGTTTATGGCTCCTCCGGTGCTGGCCAAACTTGCGCGAGCAACCGGCGATCGCAGGTATCTGGACTACATGGACCGTGAGTGGTGGATCACGTCCAACCTGCTCTACAGTTCCGAAGACCACCTCTACTATCGAGACAAGTCGTACTTCGGCGCGCACGAGGTGAATGGGAGCAAAGTCTTCTGGTCGAGGGGGAACGGCTGGGTCTTCGCCGGACTGGCGCGGGTGCTGACTGGAATGCCCACGGACTACCCGTCACGACCCCGCTATGTTGCACAATTCCGCGAGATGGCCGAGAAGATTGCCTCGCTGCAGGGAACGGACGGACTTTGGCGGTCCGGGCTGCTGGATGAAGCGGACTACAAGCTGCCGGAAAACTCCGGCTCCGCTTTTTTTACCTATGGGTTTGCCTATGGGATTAACTCCGGCATTCTCGATGAGAGGAAATACAAACCCGTGGTCGAGAAGGCGTGGCGAGGATTGCTTTCCCACATCTATAAGGATGGCCGGCTGGGTTGCATCCAGCCTGTCGGCGCGGCGCCCGGTGCGTTCTCTGAGACGTCAAGCTATGTATACGGCACGGGCGCATTCATGCTGGCGGGGTCGGAAGTCTACCGGCTCTCTCATTGACACAAGCTCCCACGCTCATCTGTTCATGTGTGGATCAGGCGCAAGTTCGCCGGGGATAAGTGCGACCCATATATTGTTGAATTTATTTTACTTGTCGCGTTTTCTCATCCGCCAAGACCGTGCTTCAAGATCGGCGCTGCTCAATCCGATCGGCTTCAAAGTCACTTGCTCCCGCCGGTACTTTGTGGACTTGCCGGCTCTGTCCCTGCGTCCTCCATTCGAATCGTTGCAGTATTGCGCTTAGCCTTGAATCCTCCTCCACGCAGGTGAAGAGCTCCGAGGCAAGAGCAAGAATCTGATGCGGTTGCGCATCCGGTGTGCGATGATGGGACCACAGGTTTTTAGGTACGGGGCCAAGTTCCGCACATACCTGCTCGAACGCTGGCGGGGTAGTGATCAACATCTCATGCCAGTCTCTCCAGCGCTGGCAGCGAGCGGAAGCCTATGCGTAAGCTGAGTTGTTTACCATTCCCCAATGAGACGCGTTTCGATCTGCTGCTTCTGATCGTCGCTCTTCTTCTTGCCGGGTGCCACTCGCGAGATTTGCCGGAGAAGGCAACTCTCCAAATCACGCGCGTCCCGATCGCCAACCCTGGCGGGCCAGAGCAACTGGACTATATAGAAGGACGAACGAGCGGGGCCACACCTGGCCAGCAAATTGTGCTGTATGCACACAGCGGCGCTTGGTGGATACAACCCTTCACAATTCAACAGTTCACCAAGATTCAGCCCGACGGAACCTGGAAGAATTCCACGCACCTTGGAACCGAATATGCCGCATTGCTGGTAGACCCGGGATTCAATCCCCCCTCGAAGATGGCCGCCCTCCCAAGGGAAGGCAACGGGGTGGTCGCAGTGGCTATCGAAAAGGGGAGGCCAAGCGCGCCTATCATCCGAAAGGTAATCCACTTCAGCGGATACGACTGGAACGTTCGGACCGCCGGAAGTGATCGAGGCGGTCAATCGAACCCCTATGATCCTGCCAACGCATGGACCGATGAGAAGGGATATTTGCACCTGCGCACAGGAATCCAGAATGGGCGCTGGTCGTGTGCCGAAGTCAATCTCACGCGCAGTCTCGGTTATGGCACCTACAGGTTTGTGGTGCAAGACAGCGCACATCTGACGCCTTCCCTGGTTTTCGGGATGTTCACCTGGGACGAGGCAGGCGCGGAAGGCGCCCGCCACGAGATTGATATTGAATTGAGCCAATGGGGCAACCCGGGGGGCAAAAATGCGCAATATGTCATTCAGCCGTATTATGTTCCAGAAAACGTAGCCCGCTTTGTTGCACCCGCAGGCGTGCTGACGCATATGTTCCGCTGGGAGCCTGGGAGTGCATCATTCAAGACGACTCGCGGTTCGGTCGCAGGCCCTGGGTCGAGCACAGTCAGTGAACATGTCTTCACTTCCGGAGTTCCAGCACCTGCGAGTGAGACGGTTCACATCGACCTTTACGACTTCCATCATTCCGGGAGCTCGTTGCAGCAACCTGCCGAGGTTGTAATTGAAAAGTTCGAATACCTTCCGTGATCGAATGATTCAAGCGCACCGCATGCGCGGGTGGCTTCTAACCGGGCTGGCGGGCCTCTGCTTTGCGAATGCGGCTCGCGCATTGGACTCGCCCAAACCGCTTTCCCAATACGTCCACGACCAGTGGGGCACGGACCGTGGATTTCTGGGTGGAGCGGTGTACGCCATCTGCCAATCATCGGACGGTTATCTCTGGATTGGGACCGAGCGGGGCCTGGTCCGCTTTGACGGCTTCAAGTTCACACTCATTCAAAAACCTCTACCGGAAGCGCCTCCCATCGGTCCAGTGCGTGGACTCGTGTCCGACGCGGATGGAAATCTATGGATCCGGACGGAGAGTCCGTCGTTGCTCCTTTATCGCGATGGAAGGTTTGTGGATGCCTCTGCCCTCTTCCATTTGCCGCAGATCACCTTCACGGCGAACTCTATCGACAATGGCGGTGAATTGGTGTTCTCCGGAATAGCCAATCAGACAATCAGAATCCGGAATGGCGCGATCGAGATGACCGCAAATACACCGCAGGTGCCCGGAATTATTATTTCGCTCGGAGAGACGCGTGACGGAAGACTCTGGATAGGTACCCGAGACAATGGCCTCTTTCGCATTGACGGAGAACACGTATCCAATGTGTCTTTGGCGAAGAATCTGGCCAATTCAAAGATCAATTCTCTGCTGCCGGTGAGTAGCGGTCTATGGATTGGGACCGACAACGGTATTAGCTTCCTGGACAGCAGCGATCGTATAAAGATCGATCTCCCGGCCTCCGTTAGCCGGCTTCAGATTCTGGCATTGGCGAGGGGGCCAGCGGCAAGCGTGTGGGCTGGAACGGACCACGGACTGATCAGGATCTCTCCTTCAGGGACGGCATCGCTCGACCTGCTGAAAAACGGCCCGGGACAGGAGGTGACGGCGGTCTATGGAGATCGTGACGGCGAGCTCTGGTTTGGAGGCGCCCATGGCCTGGAACGATTGCGGAGTGGAGTATTCTCCGCATATTCGACTGCTGATGGCTTGCCCTCAGACAAGAACGGTCCGGTCTTTACCGACGCTGAAGGACGAACCTGGTTCGCGCCTTTGTCGGGAGGCCTTTACTGGTTGAAGGACAACCGCGTTGGGCGCATTACTCTTGCAGGACTGGAAGACGATGTGGTTTATTCCATTAGCGGCGGCAGCGGTGAAGTGTGGGTCGGCAGGCAGCGCGGCGGTCTAACCATGTTGAAACAAAGCGGCGAGTCATTCACCGCCCGGACCTACACGCAGGCCGACGGGCTGGCCCAGAATAGCGTCTATTCAGTTCATCGCAATCGCGATGGAACGGTGTGGGCTGGAACGGTGACCGGCGGCTGCAGCAGGCTGCGGAACGGAGTCTTCACTAATTTCCCGGCTTCCAATGGGCTTTCGTCGAACGGCGTCAACTCGATCGTTGAAGGCAACGACGGAAAGATGTGGTTCGCAACTCCAACCGGCCTGGCTGCTTTTGCCGCCGAACGATGGGAGTATTACACTTTGCAGGACGGCCTTCCATCGGTCAATGTGCGATCCATCTTCGAAGACTCCGGACAGGTGCTCTGGATTGCGACCTCCGCGGGCCTTGCGTTCTTTTCCTCCGGGCACATCCACCTGCCGCGCAATCTGCCGGAGGTCTTGCGGGAGCAGATCTTCGGCATCGCCGAGGATGGGCTTGGTTCCCTGTGGTTTGCGACCTCCGATCATGTAGTCCGCATCAATCGCGACCGGCTTCTTACGGGAGCGATCAGCGAATCGGATATGCAGATTTACGGAACTGAAGATGGCCTGCTCGGTGTTGCGGGTGTCGATCGGGACCGCTCGATGGTCGGCGATACCGACGGTCGAGTCTGGGTTTCATTGGACCGCGGATTGGCAGTCGCCGATCCTAAAATCGCGTTGAACTACTCGACGCCGATCAAGGTTCGAGTCGAGTCGCTGTTGGCCGACGGGAACCCGGTCGATTTGCAAGGAACACCCCGGATTGCCGCCGGCAGCCACAGCATAACCGTCAACTATGCCGGCATCAGCCCTTCTGCGGCTGATCGTGTCAGATATCGCTACAAGCTCGACGAGGCCGATCGGGAATGGAGCGATATTTTGGCGGCGCGACAGGTGATCTACAAGAATCTCGGTCCGGGATCCTACACGTTTCGCGTTGTTGCTTCCAATGGCGAGGGTTTTTGGAACAGTCCCGAGACCGCCATCCCGTTTGTGATCGAGCCGGCGATATGGCAGACCTGGTGGTTTCGCTCGCTGTGTCTTTCTGCAGGCATTGTGTCCATCATTGCAATCTATCGTCTGCGCATGTATCAATTGGCACGAAACTTAAATGTTCGCTTTCAGGAGCGGCTCTCAGAGCGGACGCGCATTGCCCAGGAACTGCATGACACCCTGCTGCAGAGTTTTCACGGACTGATGCTTCGCTTCCAGACCGCTGATGAAATGCTCCCGGCTCGTCCAGCCGATGCCAAACAGGTCCTCGAAGACGCTCTCGGCCGGGCGGATCTGGCGCTCAGCGAAAGCCGGGATGCGATCCAGAACCTTCGCTCTGCTGCGCCCTCCAGTCTCGATCTGGCACAAACAATGAACGACCTGATGACGGATATGAAAGGAGAGTTTAGCCAGGGAAACGGAGAAGCGCCCGCGGTCAGCGTAGTCACTTCCGGGGCACCGCACGGTGTGAACCCGATCGTACGCGACGAGATCTGCCGCATTGCCCGCGAGTCGCTTCGAAACGCCTTCCACCATGCACGGGCTCATAGTATAGAAACGGAGATCGAATACGGCGAAGCTCTCCTTCGCTTACGGTTCAGGGACGACGGAACAGGCATCGATCCAAGAGTTATTGAGCGCGGTGGACGCCAGGGTCATTGGGGTATCGTCGGAATGAAGGAGCGCGCCAAACAAATGGGCGCGCAACTGGATGTGTGGAGCAGGCCTGGAGCGGGCACGGAGGTGGAGTTGAGGCTTCCCGCGAAGATTGCGTACGAGACCTCTAACGGTCGCGTCAGATTCCGGCTATTTCGCAGAAAGGCGGGAATGAACCATGAGCACAAGTCCTAACCCAATTCGAATTCTCACAGTCGACGACCATTCTCTGCTACGTGACGGGATTGCCTCGTTGATTGGAAATCAGACGGACATGAAGGTGATTGCCGAGGCCTCGACCGGGCATGAAGCGATTGATCAATTCAGGCTGCACCGTCCCGACGTCACACTCATGGATTTGCGCATGCCGGATATGAACGGCATCGACGCAATGATCGCCATCCTCTCTCAATTTCCCGAAGCACGCATCATCGTCTTGACGACGTTCAGCGGCGATGCCCAGATCTTGCGAGCGTTGAAGGCCGGTGCCAGGGCTTACCTCTTGAAGGGCCTGTTACGCAAGGAACTCCTTGAAACCATCCGCGCGGTTCACGATGGAAAGAAGAGGATATCACCGGAGATTGCCTCCGAAATCGCCGAGTATGCGGCTGACACCAACCTGACCTCGCGGGAGATCGATGTTCTGCGCCTGATCGCCGCCGGCAACGCAAACAAGCTGGTCGCCGATCAGCTCTCCATTACGGAGGACACGGTCAAGGCGCATGTGAAGAACATTCTTTCTAAACTGGGTGCAAACGACCGGACTCATGCAGTGGCGATCGCCCTCAAGCGCGGAATCATCGACCTTTAATGCCCCGAAAGAGTAATGCCCAAGGTGCCCTTTCGGTAGATTTCCTTCATTGGAAACGTTGATATTCTTGCACCGTGGCGAGGATGGGCCCTCTTGCAACGCCTATATTCCATGTTTCCAAACGGATGGCCTGGGAGAGGACTTCTGCTCCTGCGGCTGGCTAGCGGGACACTCCTGATTTACGACGGGATCAGTCGGATTTTGGGGTCACCCCGTCTTGCGCCCACGCCTCTGCAGCTGATCGCCACGATCGCAGGGATATTTCTTCTAGTTGGTTTGTGGACGCCAATCGCGGGAATCGCGGTTACAATCACTGAGCTATCCATCCTTCTCGCCGGTACCAATCAGCCGCGAAGCGCTATTCTGCTGGCTGCCCTGGGAGTTTCAATTGCCATGCTCGGACCAGGCTCCTGGTCCATCGATGCGTTACTATTCGGCAGGCAGCGTCTCGAGCTTTACGAATAGCAATCAACCTTCAGCAGACTGCAATCTTTTTCCTCGGTGCGCAGGAAGATGTTTGGGGATGGTCCCGAAACTGAGATGAAAAATGTGGCTGTCGATCTCCTCATCGGGAGAGCCCCTTTTCTGGCACTGCGGCTACAATTGTCCTTGCGTATCCAGCCTTCGCATATTGATATGGAGTCCTTCGAGCAAAAACTCCAGAAAATGCCCCGGAAGCACGAGTCCTCTATAAAAGAATGTTTGATTGCTTCGCCGGTCACACCTTGGCGCCTGATGCCACGCTTAGAACTTTGCGTCGAGAGCCGGGCGCTCGATGAGATCGTTCAATGGGGCGCAGGAGAATCCTGCATTCCCGATTTGAGGTCAGTTGATTTGTCAAACGGAAATTGACGCCTGATTACCGATCGTATGTCGACAGTCCGGACACCACATCTTCTCCCGTTTCCTGCCACGGCTCTTGAGAGCTATCCCAACTAACGACTGCGATTCGGCTGTGGAAAGTCGTGGTGCGTACAGACCAAAAGTGCTGTTAATCATTTTCGGCAAATTCGTCTGCGGGTCACGTGAGGTTAACGCCGATTTCATCTCTGGAGGCTAAAACCACTCAAGCCGCCGTTTCGCACGGCGCCTCAGGAGGTTCACGTGCAAAAGCTCATCGCTTCTTCCCTTGCGACGCTGCTTGTTGCTGGTACCCTCCCGATTCCTGCCATTGCGGCAGGACCCTCGGGCGGTGGAGAGACTGCAACCCCGATCAAGCACCTGGTTATCATCTTCCAGGAAAACATCTCCTTCGATCACTATTTTGGGACCTATCCGTATGCGACCAATCCCGCCGGCGAGCCGCGCTTTATAGCTGCCCCTGGCACGCCTTCGGTCAATGGGCTGACAGGATCGCTCTTAGCGCATAATCCCAATGCTACCAATCCGGTGAACGCTGCCGGAGCGAGCAATCCATTCCGGCTGGACCGCAGCCAGGCGGCGACGGCAGACCAGGATCATGACTACGGGCCGGAACAACAGGCCTTTGATCATGGTTTAATGGATGCCTTTCCGGCTTCGGTCGGCACTGCCGGTCCGCCTCCTGCAGGCGGCGGGATCTTCGCGACAGATGGGCTGACGATGGGATATTTCGACGGAAACACCGTAACCGCCTACTGGAATTACGCGCAGCGGTACGCGATGAGCGATAACTCCTATGGAACCAACTTCGGGCCTTCGACGGATGGCGCCGTGAACCTGATTTCGGGTCAGCTCAATGGAGTCACTACGGACATCAATCCGGGAGGCTCCACGATTGACGACGGTAACGGCGGCCTTACGCTCATCAGCGATGCCGATCCGGTGGGCGATAAGTGCTCCACAACAACCGGTGAACGGGTGCAGTTCAGCGGCAAAAATGTGGGCGATCTGCTCAACGACAAGGGCATTACGTGGGGCTTTTTCGAAGGCGGCTTCAACCTCTCCATCGTCAATGCAAACGGATCCACGGGCTGCAGCCGCAGCACCACCTCGACGGTGACAAACAGCAAGAAGGCCGATTACATTCCCCACCACCAGCCCTTCCAGTACTACACCTCCACGGCGAATCCGATGCACCTGCGTCCCACGTCGACGGCCACCATCGGCTACTCCGGCGACCCGGCAAATCATCAGTACGACATTCAGGACTTTTTCGACGCAGTGAGTGCGGGCAATTTCCCGGCCGTCTCTTTCCTGAAGGCTCCCGGCTACCAGGACGCACACGCGGGTTACTCCGACCCGTTGGATGACCAGACCTTCGTGGTCAATACCATCAACTTTCTTCAGAAACAGCACGACTGGGATTCGACCGCAGTCGTCATCGCGTTTGACGACTCGGACGGCTGGTACGATCACCAGCTTGGCCAGATTGTGAACCAGTCCAGCACTTCTGCCGATATGCTGACGGGCCAGGGGGCGTGCGGTAACGGCGCCACCGCGCTGCCCGGCGTCGCTCCGGGCACGCTGCACGCGCAAGGCCGCTGCGGCTACGGTCCGCGCCTGCCTCTGCTGGTCATTTCACCCTGGTCACGGCACAACTTCGTGGACCACACCATGACCGACCAGACTTCGGTCCTACGCTTCATCGAGGACAACTGGCTCGGAGGAGAGAAGATCGGCGCGGGCTCGTTCGATACCATCGCCAATCCCATCGACAACATGTTCGACTTCGGCTATGGTCCGCGGAACGCCGGCCAGTATATCCTCGATCCCAGCACCGGCCTGGTTGTCCAAAGTGGACAACGCGGCGGGTTTGGCTGGTAACAGCCGGCCACGCTCTGAAATCGCAGCAAACGGGGGCACGGGAGGGATCGTATTCTCTCTCGTGTCTCGTTTTCTGTTGCGCTTGACAAAGAGAGACTCACACACTTGATTACTCGCCGCAGATTCCTTGGCCAGTCGGCCCTCACCGCAGCAGCAACACTGAACGCGCCAGGCTTCGCACATTCGCTTCGTCAGGCCGCGGAGCCTGCAAAGACCAAGCCGCTGCCGAACCTCGACCCCAGCATCCTGGCCCGTTTCGTCGATCCACTGCCAATTCCACAGATCGCGCGACCGATCGATCATCGCGCAGCACCCGGTCTCTCCGGCGAACAGGTGCCTTTCTATCGGGTTGCCATGCGCCCGATCAGCGCCAAACTCCACCGCGATCTGCCGCCCACAACGCTGTGGTCCTACGGCGGCTCGGTTCCGGGGCTTACGTTTGAAACCCGCAGCGGCGAGGGAGCACTCGTAGAGTGGGTCAATGAGCTGCCGCAAAGGCACTTTCTTCCTATCGACCACAATCTGCACGGCGCGGAGAAGGACAAGCCGGAAGTGCGAGCAGTGGTCCATCTACATGGCGGCAAAACACCGCCCGAGGGCGATGGATATCCGGAAGACTGGTACATTCCCGGTCAGTCGCGCACCTATTACTACCCCAACCGGCAGGACCCTGCCCTGCTCTGGTATCACGACCACGCCATGGGCATCAACCGGCTCAACATCTATGCCGGCCTGCTTGGCTTGTGGGTGATTCGCGATGGCGTTGAGGACGCGCTCAACCTGCCCCAGGGAAAATACGAAGTTCCCCTCGTGCTCATGGATCGAGATTTGCGCTCCGACGGACAGTTGAGTTATCCCGTATCCGCCGACGCCGCGCGCCCCTGGGTTCCGGAGGTCTTTGGAGAAGCGCAACTGGTCAACGGAAAGATTCTTCCCTACCTGGACGTAGAGCCGCGCAAGTATCGCTTCCGCATCCTGAATGGCGCAAATGGGCGCTTTTACTGGCTGTCGCTTTCTCGGGGAGCGGAGATGATCCAAATCGGCACCGACCAGGGACTTTTGCCGACGCCGATCGCGGTCAAGCATGTGCACCTGGCGCCTGGGGAACGTGCCGACCTGGTCGTCGATTTTGCGCCGCATCGAGGGGAGCAAGTCTTATTGGAAAGCGAAGCTCTCACGCTCATGCAGTTCCGCGTTGCATCCACTCCTACGCCCGATCCAAGTTCAGTCCCGGCGACACTCCGCCCCGTCGAGCGCATTGCGGAAGCAAGTGCAGTGAAGACCCGTCGGCTGACCCTAGACGAGCAGATGAATATGGTGGCCGAGTCCATGGGGATGCTGCTGAACAAGACTCCATGGCACATGCCAATTACGGAAAATCCTGTGCTTAATACCACCGAGATCTGGGAACTCGTCAACCTGACTGACGATGTGCACCCCATTCATTTGCACATGGTGCGTTTCCAGATTCTCGATCGCCGCCGCTTCGATGCCTTTGAATTCACGACAACCGGCAACCTGCGCTACATCAGCCCTCCCATGCCGCCCGATGCGAACGAATTGGGCTGGAAGGACACGGTCCGCGTGAATGCCAAAACGGTAACCCGCATCGCGGTGCCGTTTGCGGGCTACACAGGCCGCTACGTGTGGCACTGCCACATCCTGGAGCATGAGGACAACGAGATGATGCGCCCGTACGAGGTACTGCCTGGCCCGCCGGAATCAACTCCGCCGCACGCCACCGGCTGATGACGTGCATGCGGCTCAGCAGGCCACACCCGAAATTCGGGCTCACGAGGGTATTTCCAGATTCTTTGCGGGTCAATTGTGCGAGATGAGAGGTGTTCGCCTTCTCGCGGAACTTTCGGCTCGATCCGGCGAACACCTGAAATTGCACGCTTAGATACCGGTCATCTTCTCGATGTGCTCCGGATAGCGTGCGCCCTCGACCGTGATTTTCGACGCGGCGTTTTCGATCTGTTGAAGATCGCCCGAGGAAAGCTCGATGGCAGCAGCCCCAATGTTCTCCTCCAGGCGATGAAGCTTCGTTGTGCCAGGGATGGGAACGATCCACGGCTTCCGGGCAAGCAGCCACGCAAGCGCAATCTGCGCCGGTGTCGCGTTCATTTGCTTCCCGATCGCGCCAAGCAGATCGACCAGCGCCTGGTTCGCCTTGCGAGCCTCGGGGGTAAACCGCGGGATGGTGCTGCGGATGTCGGTTTTGTCGAAGGTCCTGCTCTCGTCGATCTTTCCCGTCAGGAAGCCCTTGCCCAGAGGGCTGAAGGGGACAAATCCGATGCCGAGTTCTTCGAGCGTGGGAATGATCTCCTCCTCGGGCGTGCGATACCAGAGGGAGTACTCACTTTGGAGCGCGGCGACGGGTTGGACGGCGTGGGCGCGGCGAATGGTCTTGGCGCCGGCTTCCGACAACCCGAAGTGTTTCACCTTGCCCTCGGCAATCAGCTCTTTGACGGCCCCTGCGACGTCTTCAATGGGAACCTTGGGGTCGACGCGGTGTTGGTAGAAGAGATCGATGGCATCGATCTTGAGGCGCTTGAGAGAGGCTTCGGCAACCTTGCGAATGCGCTCGGGGCTGCTGTCCAGCCCCTTCGGACCGTGACTGCCGTCCGGATTGATATCGAAACCGAACTTGGTGGCGATGACGACCTTTCCGTGGAAGGGAGCGAGGCCCTCACCAACAAGCTCCTCGTTGTTGAAGGGGCCATAAACCTCGGCGGTGTCAAAAAAGGTGACACCGCGCTCAACAGCCGCGCGGAGCAGGGCGATAGACTCGTGCTTTTCCGGGAACGGCTTGTAGGAAAAGCTCATGCCCATGCAGCCGAGCCCGAGAGCCGATACTTCAAGATTGCTGTTTCCCAACTTGCGCTTCTTCATTGGTTCTCCTATCGAACGTTCAGAACTGCTCGCAACTGGGCTGCCCCCGATCCAGTCAAGGGCGCCCGGTGCGGCTATCATTCGGATTTGAGAGACGCCATGTCGATCGAGAAGCGGTACTTCACATCCGACTTGAGCAGCCTCTCATAGGCTTCGTTTACTTTCTGGATCGGGATCACTTCGACGTCCGAAACAATGTTGTGCTTGCTGCAGAAATCAAGCATCTCCTGGGTCTCGGCGATGCCGCCGATGAGCGAACCGGAGAAGCTGCGGCGGGCGAAGATGAGGCCGAAGACGGAGACTGGGAGTGGCTTTTCCGGAGCGCCCACCATGGTGATGTTTCCGTCGCGGCGGAGAAGCTGGATGTAGGCGTTGATGTCGTGCTCCGCGGCAACGGCGTCGAGGATGAAGTCAAAGCTGCCGGCGTGCTTTTGCATCTCATCCGCGTTGCGCGAGAGGACAACCTCGTCGGCGCCGAGGCGGATTGCGTCGTCTTTCTTGCTCGGAGACGTGGTGAAGACAACGGTGTGCGCTCCAAGCGCGTGCGAGAACTTGACTGCCATGTGGCCGAGTCCACCAAGGCCAACAACGCCGACCTTCTTGCCTTTTGTCACGCCCCAATGGCGCATCGGTGAGTAGGTGGTGATTCCGGCGCAAAGCAGCGGCGCAGCTCCGGCAAGATCGAGATTGGCCGGAACACGAAGGACGAATCGATCGTCAACGACAATGCTGTCGGAGTAGCCACCGTAGGTGACTCCGCCAAGGTGCTTGTCGGGGAAGTTGTAAGTGAGGGTGAAGTTCGGACAGAACTGCTCGAATCCGGCTTTGCACTCCGGGCACGTACCGTCAGAATCCACCAGACAGCCAACGGCAGCTAAGTCACCGGGCTGGAACCTGGTAACGGCGGATCCAACCTTGGTGACGCGGCCGACAATCTCGTGGCCGGGTACGCAGGGGTAGACCGTGGGCATCATGCCGCTCCACTCGTTGCGCGCCTGATGAAGGTCCGAGTGACAAATGCCACAGAAAAGGATCTCGATTTGCACATCGTGCTCGGTGGGTTCGCGCCGCGCAATGGTCGTGGATGCAAACGGCGATGTTGCGCTCGTAACGGAATATGCTTTTGCTTTGAACATGGGGATCACCTTCGCCTTTTGGGGAATGAAAGTTTGGTCGATTTTGCCGGGCGGCACACGAATCTGTCTGGCGGAGGAACGGAGCAGCGTCGTGCACTCCGGCCTAATTGATATCAGCTTACGTCACGGGATGAGATGATCGTGCCGGGAATTCCACCCGCCTCCCACATCTCTTCACAAGGTCAAGCTTAAGGAATCGACCCCAGTTCTCGATACTCTGATCCTGCCTATTTTTTGCCTATTCCTGTTCGCACGCAGATTTTGGTGCGCAACTTGGCCGGATCAGCGACAGACCTGTTTTTTGCGCGAGGAATCGAGACCGCCGTTGTGGAACTGGCTGACTCGTCGATACCATGGTTCGCTGCTCGAATACATGATTGATTCTATGGTGCCCGGAGGTGGACTTGAACCCCCACGACCTGTTAGGGTCTGCGGATTTTAAGTCCGCTGCCTGTTCTTGTAAATGCATGAAAACAGAAACGATATGTATTATAGCTATGCGAACTGTGTAAGAGATTGTGAAAGTTTTCGGGTTTTCTTACCGGCTGCACCTCTTCTCTTCTGCGTTCCCAGGACACGGTTATCTGGAGTGACCGGCAAACTCCGCGTATTCACGCCGGAAAACTCTGCAAGGTAGGAATGCCCATTGAGCAGATTTCGACAAGAAATCTCTGCAGTCGGGAGGCGCAGGTTCCGGGCGGCGAAGTGAGCTCTTCTGCGAATGGGCCCGCCATGCCTCTCGTGTCAAGTTTAGAGACATGGTTGACACTCTCACTCTTGGGGATTGGGGACCCAGGGCACATTTCTTAGGCGGAGGAAATCCGAGGGGCCTGCAATCGTTCAATCTATTGCCTTGTCGACTTAAGAACGCTGGAATCTTTGCAGTATCTGCGCTGCGCTCAGCGGGTCCGTCGGCTCCTCCTCATGTTTGAAGTAGGCGAAGACCTCGCCCTCAGCAGACCGTCGCCGCAGAACATTCTCAATCGAATCAAGTTGGGCTGCGGAGTATCCGCTCCTGCGGAACCGATAACAAGCGAACGGGGCGGTCATAATATCCGGCGTCTCCAGTTCGTCGCTTTCTGCAACGCACAGCGCAACACCGCGCTTCCGTAGCACGTCGTACACTTCATCGCAAAACCATGAAGCGTGCCGGAATTCAAAGGCCATTCGTAGGCTGTAGCTACCGGTCTCGCTAAGGAAGGAATCGAGGCAAGGCACGTCAATTCTGAAATTGGGTGGAAGCTGAAACAGCACCACGCCCATGCGTTCCGTGTCTGACGCGGGAGAAAGCGCTCGGACGAGTTCGCCAATCTCTCCCGAACAGTTCCTGAGCCGCAAAATGTGAGTTAGCCGCTGCGGAGCCTTAATGAGAAGCGGAAGCCCGCACCGCTCGCGGCCAACCAGCCCGCGAGTGTGCGCGCGCTCGGCAACTGGCGAAAAGTGTAGTTCACTTCGACTGAACTGAGATGGGTCGCATAGTAGTCGAGAAACTTCTTTTGCGGAAGCGACTGCGGGTAAAAGCCGGGCTTCCAACTCCGGTACGCCCAGCCGGAGGTGCCGATGAAGATAGGTTTCTGCAGGTTTTCGCTCACAGAGGACAGGCTATCGCGTTTTAGAAAAGGATGCATCCTTTACACATGCGCACTGCCCTGGCAAGGCCGGCTGGTGCCCGGAGGGGACTTAACCGGAAGCCACCTTTGCCTGACAGAACCTGTGTATGCGCCGCCGCAGGCGAAACGGTTATAATAGATCTTGTATAATGGCGATGATTGCGCTACGATCAAGACGATGGCGCTCAAAGAGGATTCCCCACCTGCCGCCGAACTCCATTTTGAAGGGGATTCGCTGGAGGTGTTGTCCGGGTTTCCCGATGAGATCAAACGGTCGCTTGGATTCTCACTTAGGCAGCTACAAATCGGCAGAGAGCCGACATCGCAGACTCGGAACATGAGTTCCATCGGCCCTGGCGTTTACGAATTGAAAGAAGCTGACGAACGCGCATGGTACAGGGCGATTTACCTTTCGAAGATCGAAAACAGGATCTACGTGTTGCACTGTTTTGAGAAGGAAAGTCGCAAAACGGATCGGCGAGATATCGCGATTGCGAGTCAGCGTCTCAAACTTGTAAGACAGCGATTACAGGAGCAGAAGAGTCATGAAAAACGCAGCGGAAAATAGGCCGACGCATATTGTGAAGGGAAATGTCTTCGATGCACTGGGATTTTCTGCGTCAGAAGCAAGCGCGCTCAAGATCAAGGCTGAACTCCTGTCCGCCATCTTGGAACATGTGAAAGCGAAAGGCTACACACAAGCGCAGCTTGCGGACGTCTTGGATGAGTACCAGCCGTCGGTGAGCAACCTGCTCAGAGGCCGGATATCGCAAGTCAGCATCGAAAAGCTGTTGCGATATGCGGACCGGCTGCATCTCCATACAAGCATCGCTGTCCGTCCCATCGATGGCCGAAGCCGCCGCACAACGAGCCGACAAAAGCAAATAGCGCAACGCCCAGCGCGAAAACTCGCAGCGGCGGTTTAGCTTCCCATGCGCTTCTCGGAGTAGGCTCGATACGCACGGAGACCGATCATGGTCTACGTCACGTGTTGCTACGTTCCGCGCAGACCAGCTTCAATAGACATGAAAATGTGTAACAGACGTGCAAGACTTGCTCGCTCTGACATTTTGAATAAGCTAAACAGTTTCAGTGGGATAGACTTTACGCTCGCGTTTAGATGAGGCTCGGGGTCCGCCGCGTTTGTCACGGAGTATTTCTCGTTCGGGACTCAGGGCCAGCCAGCCGCATATTTTGTGGCATTCTTGCTGGTGCCCGGAGGGGGACTTGAACCCCCACGACCTTGCGGTCTGCGGATTTTAAGTCCGCTGCGTCTGCCAGTTTCGCCATCCGGGCTTGGCAGGGTTTGACTCCCCTTATGGTACCTGAGGAGACGCACCTTTTTCCGCCGGACGCGGGCCGGATGTTGGCCTCCGCGCAAACGCTCCTGCGCACCGCATCGCTTCAATGCGATGCGCAATGCCGGCCGGTCCTGCTTCGTTCAATAGAAACTCATTGAGCGCTGCGGTAGCGGATATTCTCCCCGTCCAACCGGTACTCGGCTGAGCAGACGTCGCCGCCACAGATCATCGCCTCTCCGCCGCAAAGCTGGCGGCGCGTAATCAGCCCCATGGTTCCGCAACGGGGGCAGGACATCACGGCCACATACGGGTTTTGCGCATGCCCCAGCTTCGCCTGGTTTTCCAGCACGAAAACCGTTCCAGGATCCATTTTTTCAGGAATCCATTCTTCAAGGAATTGCAAGTCGGCTGACATCCTGCCCTCCGGTGGGTTGATGTAACCCGAGCCCTGTCCCATGGTTCAGGCAGGCTCCGTTCTCGAACAACAGCAGGCTGCAAATGGCGTGCCGAAGACAGACTTGCCTCCGGTCCAACACAGTGTCAGGTGGGAAGCTGTTGCAAGTCAACTGCAATCGAGGCCAGGGAGTATCGAAAGGGATTCCCGAAAGTTACTAAGAGGTTCTACCGCGATGTGGCCAGGGCAGGCCTGCTGTGAGCGCCGGCAACTTCATCAATTGCCCGATAGGTTTCCTCGTTGCGCAGAATCGCCTCGACATACTCGCGGGTCTGCGTGAAAGGAATGGACTCCACAAACTCATCCATGCCGTTGTAGGGGCCGCCAGATTGCCAGTCCGACACGCGCTCATCGCCGGCATTGTAGGCAGCTAGAGCGTACTCCTGCACGCCGCCAAACTTATTCAGCATCTGGCGCAGATAACGGCATCCCAAGCGGATGTTCATCTCGGGATCGAGCAGTTGGAAGGTCTGAAAATGGCTGATTCCCTCTTCCCGCGCCATGGCCTTGCCGGTTACAGGAATCAGCTGCATCAGACCATAGGCGTTGGCATAGGAAATCACCGAAGGATTGAACTCACTTTCCTGCCGGATCAGCGATGCCACCAGGTAGGGATCGAGGTTGTTCTTTGCCGACTCCGTCTTGATCGTCTCCCACCACGCTTGCGGAAACAGAATCCGCCAATAGACCAGAGGGATGGAGTTGATGGAGGCCGTTGCGGCAAAGGGCAAGGCCTTTTTCAGCGCTCGCATGGCTCGATATGTCTCGCCGTACGAGGCATAGATCTGGGCCTCGGCCAGCGCGCTCCATGAGGATGAGTCGGGATCGGCGGCAATCTCCTCCGGGATGTACTCATTTAGCCCCGCATTGGCCAGCAAACGCGCTTTGGCCAGATGCGGGCTGTCAGACGGAAAGCTCTCCTGCAGCACAGGAACAGGCGGCGCCTGGATGCGGTCCAACTGCGGCTCGGCCACCTGCTGGGTGCTGCCCAGGGCGGCCAGGCGCTGCCGTGCCATTTGCGCATAGAAGTAGTGCTGATAAGCCCGCACCAGCGTGCGGTAGTTGGCCACGGCGAGGGCCGGCTTGTGATCCACAGATTCATATAGCCGGCCGCGCCAGTAAATGGCAGAAACCGTGTCTTTGTCACCGGGATAGAGCTTGATCTGTTCCTCAAAGAGCCGCGCAGCATCCGCATAGAGTCCCTGCCTGTAGCTGAGCCAACCGGCGCGCCAGTGCGCGGGAGCGGCGTTGGTGTTATCAGGAAAGTGCGTGGCCAGATAGCTGTAATAGTTCACGGCAGCCGGGTAGTCTCTGCGCAGCATGTACATATTGCCGATGGAGAAGAGCGCCTCAGCAAGCCACTGGCTGCGCGGGAACCTCGATTCCATTTGCGCCACGATCTTCTGCTGCTCGTTGAGATCGTCCCGGCTTCTCGCCAGTTCCATCAAGAGATACGCACGTCTCGCGCCGTTTTCGTCGCTTGAATCCGCCAGCGCCTCCGCCTGTGCAAGGGTCAGCCGCTTCAGCTTGAGGTCGCATGCAGCTTCAGCCACGGCGAATCCATTGCGTGCCTCAGAATCCAAGCCGGACGCCCGCGACAGGGCGCGATATTGCTCCGCCGCCTGTTCGAAGTGGCCGGCGTGATAGTAGGCGTCACCCAGGCTGCGCAGATCTGCCACGGAGAGTGTCGATTCGGCGCCCATAGCCGTCAGCCTGGCGCGTGCTGCCTGGGCTTCTGAACTCAATGGATGAGCCAACAGAAGCCGCTTGAATATCTGCTCCGCCTGTTGTGTCTGGCCCAAAGCGGCTTCAACCTGTCCCTGAACCAGCTGATAGCCTGGACGGCTCGCCGATCCTGTTGCGGCGGTCAGCACCCGTTGCGCCTCTGCCGCGTTGCCCAAAGCCAGTTGCACATTGGCCTCGAGTTCAGGTGCATGCGCGATGAAAATGCTGTCCGGGTAGCGTGTCGTGAAGCCGCGCAAGAGTGCCTCGGCTGCGCTGTCGCTGCCGGCATCGTGGTCTGCCCCGGCGCCCAGAAAATCCGCGTAATCAGCCAGTTCCTGGCCAGCCTGATGCGCAAGGCGGAAGCTGTCTCCTGCTTCCGCAAAGCGCCGGTCAGCCAGGTAAGCGTGCCCCAGAGCCAGGTACGCCGCGGCGGCAGCTTCGCCCGTGTGCTGATGCGCGTATTTGGTTACGCCAGCGTAGGCCGCGGGGGTGCGCAAAGTGGCCAGTTGCTGGGCCATGGGACGCAATTCCGTGGAAGCAACAAACGCCTGATGGATGCGCGCCGTCCGCGCAGCTCTTGCCGCCCTTCCAGTGCGGGTTTTGCCTTTCCTGGTTTTGCCGGCCGGCTTTTTGCTCGTGTTGGAGCTGGTTGCCGTTGAGCCTTTCGTCTGCGTGGAAGAACTGTCAGTTTGTGCGGCTCCGCCCGCAGCGGTCTGTCCCGCAACGGGATAGACGACCATCAGCATGGCCAGGACCCCGGAGAGCCAGCGCATGTGCCGCGGAATGGAAGCCGAAGAACTCACTGCCTTCATCTTTTCACTCTAAGCCGGTTTCTCGCACAAGAAGCAAATGGGGAACCACTGACGTTACCGTGAAGTTCTTCATTCCGGGAGAGCCGGAACGGCCCAGAAAAGGCTCAAGCCATGCGGCGCACCGATACTTGTTGCTCTGTCTGCATTATTTAAGCTATCGTTCCCCAATTGGATCATTCCCCAAAAGCCCCGGCCACGCATCTGGTCACTCGTCCAATTTCATTCAGGAGCCATCGACATGCACGCTCTCCTTGTCGCACACCCCCTCCGCCGATCCATCCATTTTGTGTTCATTGCTCTCTCTGTTCTGGCCGCAAGTCCCGCCGGAGCCCAATCCCTAGATCCAAGGAGCCCTGCGCCGCTGCAGGCGGGCGACAACACCGGCACGGTCGATAACTTTGTCGGGAGCAACTACTTCTATTTGACCGGCGGCCCCGGCACAGTGACCATCCGGGTCAGCTACAACTCGATGAGCCTGCTGGGCAACGCGCAGCGCTCCGCCTTGAACATCGAACTCACCGATGACAAGAAATCCTGGACCGAGCGCCGTTCGATTTCATCAACCGGCCAGTCCAGTTCCACGACTCTGACGGGCAACCTGAAAGTCCCGACAAAGCTGATCCTTTCCATCATCCCGCCCAACGGCGGACTGGTGCGGGCCGGAGGCGATTACACGGTGAACGCCACCGGCGCGGTCAATTTCGCAGCACCGCTTACGCCCACCCAGTTGATCGTCGGCACGTACACGCCAATGTCGGTCCACGACAACGAGGACTCGGCCGCCAAATTCAATGCGGATGGCACGCTGGAATTTGCCAGCGGCACAATGGGCAGGTGGAAACTCTTCGACGCGGGCAGCCGCCTCTATACAGTAAGCTTTGCTCAAACGCGTCTCAGCCTCAAACTGATCCCCGGCCGCGGGCTGGTTGACGCCCACGATTCCACGGTCATCGTCTTCCAGCGAGCCCATTGAACTGGGCTGCGGCCGGATTACTCATGCGCCTGGCTGAGTTTGCCTTCACGTATTAGCTTGCATTTCCGGAACGGCTCGCGCCCAGCACCCCAACCGGCGTTTGGTCTCATGCGGCCCGATCCGGTAAACTTATCCTTTGCGGGCCTGCTACCATCCCCGGCCCCACTGAAGGATTTCTAGCATCCTACCCGAATGGCGACCATCCAACCAATTGCAGGTGAACTCGAGCCGCATCCCGACGTAGCCCTGGTTGAAAGGGTTCGCGGCGGGGATGTCTCGGCCTACGATGCGTTGGTCCGCAAGTATGAGCGTCAGGTCTTCCGCATTGCGCAGCACATTACGCAAAACCGCGAAGACGCCGAAGACGTTATGCAGGACGCGTTTCTCAAGGCGTACGAGAAGCTCGACCAGTTCCAGGGGAATTCGAAGTTCTACACATGGTTGGTACGGATTGCAGTCAACGAAAGCCTGATGCGGTTGCGCAAGCGCCGCGCCGGCAAGATGGTCTCGATCGACGAGGACGTCGAAACCGAGGAGGGCAGTGTTCCCCGCGACCTGGCCGACTGGGCGCCCGACCCGGAGCAGAACTACACCCAGACCGAGCTCAACAAAATCCTGGAAAAGACGATCAAGGGACTGCCTCCGGGCTTCCGCGTGGTCTTCGAGTTACGAGACGTTCAGGGTCTCTCTACCGAGGACACCGCAGAGGCTCTCGGCCTCAGCATCCCTGCCGTGAAGTCGCGCCTCTTGCGCGCCCGGCTGCAATTGCGCGAGCGGCTCAGCCGTTACTTCCGCAGGAAGAAGGGAGTTGAGAAATGACTTGCACTGAATTTCTCGCTCTGCTCGA
>CAYUJM010000038.1:0-30356 GCA_964445025.1 uncultured Occallatibacter sp.
TGGACGAGGAACTGGGCGGCGAGGAAGAGGCGTTTGCGCGGGCGGCCAAGGCACCGCAGTCGGCTTGTCCGGATGGAAGTTGCTCGGTGGAGTCCGGAAAAACCTCCGTCGATTGAGATTTGGGGTTTCCCAGCCTTGCGACGGGAAAAGAGTCGCAAGGATGGGGCACGGGACTTTTGAGGCTGGGAGAGAGCGGAAGGCGCAGGTCGTTCGACTTCATCGGCCGCAAAGGGCGTGGCCTCCGTCGATTGAGATTTGTGGTTTCCCACCCTAGTGTGGTGAATCTGAAGTTTATCGCATAAATTCGTTGAAGTCTTTGGATAAAGACAGCAAGTTAGCTCCCGCTTCGCGGGAATAGCAAGTCAGCAAGTTAGCGGAATTGTGCGCTGGGGCGAGTATGAAATATTTGACCGAGTTTCGCAATGGGGAGATCGCGCAGCGGATGGCGCGGGAGATTCATTCGGTGGCGACGCGGCCATGGAAGATCATGGAGGTGTGCGGCGGGCAGACGCACTCGATCATCAGAAACGGAATCGACCAAATGATCCCGGCGGGAATCGAGATGATTCATGGGCCGGGCTGCCCGGTCTGCGTGACGCCGCTGGAGCTGATCGACAAGGCGCTGGCGATTGCGGCCCAGCCGGGGGTGATCTTCTGCTCCTTCGGCGACATGCTGCGGGTTCCGGGAACGGATGCGGATCTGTTTCAGATCAAGGGCGCGGGCGGGGATGTGCGCGTGGTCTACTCGCCGCTGGATGCGGTGGAACTGGCCGCGAAAAACCCTGACAAGCAGGTGGTGTTCTTCGGAGTGGGTTTTGAGACTACCGCACCGGCGAACGCGATGAGCGTGCACCTGGCCAGGCGTCGCGGTTTGAAGAATTTTTCCCTGCTTGTCTCCCATGTTCTGGTGCCGCCGGCAATTGCGGCCATCCTGGAGTCACCGGGAAACAAAGTGCAGGCGTTTCTGCTGGCCGGTCATGTGTGCAGCGTGATGGGCTACTGGGAGTATCCGCCGGTTGCCGAAAAATACAATATCCCTCTGGTCGTTACCGGATTCGAACCGCTGGATCTGCTGGACGGCATCCGCCGCGCGGTCATTCAACTTGAGACCGGCCGCCACGAGGTGGAGAACGCCTATGAGCGCATCGTCACTTACGAAGGAAACCGCCCCGCGCAGAGGCTGCTTGCCGAGGTCTTTGAGGTGACGGATCGGGCCTGGCGCGGCATCGGCGTGATTCCCAGGAGCGGCTGGCGGCTGAGCGAGCCTTACCGCGGGTTCGACGCCGAAGAGCGGTTCCAGATCAGCGGAATCCATACGCAGGAGTCGGCGCTCTGCCGCGCCGGCGACGTGCTGCGCGGGGCCATCAAGCCGGCCGAGTGTGCGGCCTTCGGCAAGGAATGCACGCCGCGGCATCCGCTGGGAGCGACCATGGTTTCCAGCGAAGGCGCCTGCGCGGCGTACTTCAACTATGGGCGGTTTTTGTCGGCGGATGAGCTTGCCGCCGCGGGGAGCGGACTGACCCATGCCTGAGTTTGCCAAGGCCGAGGCGCCGAATATCGCAAAAAACGCGCCGGATTTCTCCAACTGGTCGTGCCCGCTGCCGCTGGTCGGCTATCCAACTATTGTGATGGGCCACGGGGGGGGCGGCAAGTTGGGCAACGAACTGGTCGAGCACCTGTTTCTGCCCGCGTTCCGCAATGCGGCTCTCGAAAACCTCGGAGATGCGGCAGTGCTCGGTCTCGCCGGCGCACGGCTGGCCATGAGCACGGATTCGTTTGTCGTCCAGCCGCTGTTCTTCCCCGGCGGCTCGATCGGCGAACTCGCGGTGAATGGCACGGTAAACGATCTGGCCGTCTCAGGAGCGGTGCCGAAATACTTGAGCGCGAGCTTCATCCTGGAAGAGGGATTTCCGCTGGCGCAACTGGCAGCGATTGTGGATGCCATGGCCTCCGCGGCGGCGGCGGCTGGCGTGCACATCGTTACCGGCGACACCAAAGTCGTCGAGCGCGGGCACGGGGACGGCTGCTACATCAATACCGCGGGGATCGGCGCGCTGCGCGAGGGGATCGAGGTGGGTCCGCATCTGGCCAAGCCGGGAGACGCAATCCTCGTCTCGGGGACTATCGGCGACCACGGCATGGCCATCATGAGCGTGCGCGAGGGCCTCGAATTCGAGAGCCAGATTCGCTCCGACTGCGCGGCGCTCAACGGGATGATCGGTGCGGTGCTCGACGAGGTGGGCGCGGCGGTCCATGCCATGCGCGACCCCACGCGGGGTGGTCTCGCTTCCACGCTGAATGAGATTGCCCAGGCATCTGGCGCGGGAATTGCAATTGACGAAGCGCGGCTGCCGGTGCGCACAGAGGTGCAGTCGGCCTGCGAGTTGCTTGGCCTCGACCCTGTATACGTAGCCAACGAGGGCAAGGCGGTGTTCTTTGTCGCCCCTGAGGCTGCCGGCAAAGTGCTGCAGGTTCTGCGTGCTCATCCGCTGGGCCGCGATGCGGCAGTGATTGGGCAGGTGACGGCGGAACACAAGGGCATGCTGGTGGCGCGGACCGCCATGGGCGCCAACCGCGTGATCGCGCAGCAGATCGGCGAGCAGTTGCCGCGCATCTGCTGATCGAAGCAGTCAGCCCGATTGCCTATGCGGCCTTCAACGCCTGCGCGATGGAATTGGCCCAGGCTTCGATCTCTGTCCAGTTGCGAAAGTCGCCCACCGGGAACAAGGCGTTGTCGCGGTTGGCAGGCAGTTTGTAAATCAGCTTGTGGGTGAAGCTCAGTCCGGCGGGCTCGAAGGCGCCGAAGAAGACGCGGTGATCGCGCGGCTCCAGGGCCTCGCGGAATCCGGCAATTTCCTTGGGTTCGAGGAACTCGCGCAGGTCGCGGCCTTGATCGTCTTTGTCTTTCGTGCCCAGTGGGCCGCTGCTGAAGAGCCAGACCGGGCGATCTCCGAGGGTGCGGGAGTAACGCCACACGTAGTCTTTAGCCGGCTTCATCCAGTGAAAGTAGTAGACAGCACTTCCAATGACGGCCGCGTCGTAGCCGGCCGGGTCGCCTGCTTGCTGCGCAGGCGTGGCCGTGGCTTCGATTTCCTGCTGGCGCAGTGTGGAAGCGACGCGCTCGGCAATGCCCTTTGTTGCTGCGTAACGACTTGCGTAAGCCACAAGAACGCGCATACCTCGAAATCCTCCACAGACCGGGATGACCGCCGAACCTAAGCGTCTTGCAGGCGGGCGCGCCATACCTGGACGCACGGGGGTAGGGTAAGCGCGATTGGCTTTCGATGCCGTGGCCAGCGTCACAGAAGCCAGGTGAGCAAAATCCGGCAGGTACTTTCGTAAGGCAAATGCGTTGGTAGGTTAGAAAACGAGCAGACCCGCCGGTACTTTTGTAAGGCGAATGCGCTAAGGAACTGGGTGTGTGGCTGATGGCGCTGTGTTTCTGGACCGATAGGTTAGAAAACGCTAAGACTGCGGGGTGTGCCCAGTCGAGGGCGAATCTGTTCGTCTGGAAAGGCTCGCGATGCTCACTTTTTTGAGAGTCCGCATATTCCCTGTTGTTGTGTTTTGTCTCGTCGCGTGGGGTTTGAATGCCTTGGCGCAGGCGCCGGTGAACCGCGTTGTGCGGCCGATCGATGCGGAGCAGTTGGTGACGCTCACCGGCAATGTGCATCCGCTGGCGCGGGGCGGGTTTGACCTGGGAGTCGTGGAAGACGATTTGGTGCTGGAGCGGATGCTGCTGGAACTGGAGCCCTCGCCGGCGCAGCAGGCGGAACTGGATGCGCTGGTGGAGGCGCAGCACGATCCCACGTCGCCGATTTATCAGCAATGGCTGACGCCGGCCGAGTATGGAGCCCGTTTTGGAGCAAGCGCTGCGGATGTGGCGCGGATTACCGGGTGGCTGCAGGCGCACGGATTCAAGGTGGACGAAGTCGCGGCAAGCAACCGCCTGATCCAGTTTTCCGGGACTGCGGCCCAGGTTGCGGAGACGTTTCACACAGCGATTCATCGCTACAACGCGGACGGAGCAGCGCATATCGCCAACGAACAGGACCCGCAGATTCCGGCGGTCTTTGCCGGGGTGGTGGGCGGAGTGGTTTCGCTGCACGACTTTCGCCGGACGCCGCAAATCAGAGCGGTTCGACAATTGGGGGCGCGGCCGGAATATACGAGTGGGGCGGCGCACTATCTCTTTCCGGCCGATTGGGCGACGATCTATGACCTGAATCCGCTCTACGCCGAAGGGACCAAGGGAACGGGAACATCGATTGCTATTGTGGGGCGGAGCAACATCAATGCCTCCGACTTGGCGGAGTTTCGTACCGCGTCGGGCATGCCGGCGAATGCCCCGGCTGTGATTCTGGTGAGCACGAATCCGGGGCTGGTTTCAGGCGATCAGATTGAGTCGACGCTGGATGTGGAGTGGAGCGGGGCGATTGCGCCGGCGGCGGCAGTGAAGTTTGTGGTGGGAGCTTCGACGGCGACGACGGATGGAATTGACTTATCGGCGCAGTACATTGTGAACCACGCAACGGCGCCCGTGGTGAGCACCAGTTACGGGAGCTGCGAGCAGGAGATGGGAGCCGCCGAGCTGGCTTTCTACAACGGACTTTGGCAGCAGGCAGCCAGCGAAGGAATCAGTGCTTTTGTTTCGTCGGGAGACTCCGGGGCAGCAGGGTGCAACGCCGGTTCCACGTCCAAGGGGACGATTGCGGCGGTGAACGGGCTGTGCAGTTCGTCCTATTCGACATGCGTAGGAGGAACGGAGTTCAACGAGGGATCGAACACGGCGAAGTACTGGGCGGCGGCGAATGCGGCCAACTATGAGTCGGCGCTGAGCTACATTCCGGAGAAGGTGTGGAATGAGAGCTCGCTCGATGCCGGGTCAGGTCTGTGGGCTTCAGGAGGCGGGGAGAGCGTGATCTACCCCGCGCCGAGCTGGCAAAAGGGACTGAGCGCAGCGAACGGAATGCGCGCGGTGCCGGATGTGGCGATGACCGCAGCCGGCCATGACGGATACATGATTGTGGAGGACGGCAGCTACTGGGTCGTTTCAGGCACATCGGCTGCGTCGCCTTCGTTTGCGGGTGTGATGGCGCTGCTGGTTCAGTCGCAGGGCGGCAAGGGACAGGGAAATGCAAACCCCGGTCTCTATGCGATGCTGAACGCGGCGAAGAATCCGTTTCATCCCACGCCCTCGGGGAACAACACCGTGCCCGGCGTGACCGGATTCAATGCTACCGGCGGGGAATATAACCTGGCCACCGGGTTGGGGTCGGTGGACGGTGCGGTGCTGATCAGCAGTTGGGGGGCGGGAACTGCTCCTCCATCCGCGAGCATCAACTTTGCGCTGACCGAGTCGGCGGCGTCGGGCACGGTTCTGGCAGGCAAGTCGGCCACGTTCACCATCGCCGTCACGGAGAGCGGAACGGGGAAGAACGCGGTTGCGCTGACGGCGAAGACGCCGGCGGGAATGACGGCAACCATCAGTCCCGCATCCATTACGCCGGGGACAACGGCTACCGTCACGCTGGCGGTTGCATCGACCGCCGCGGCGGGAGCGCAAAGCGTGACGATCACGGGATCCGATAGCTCAGGATCTCAAACGCTTACGTATGCGCTTACGGTGACTGCGCCACCTACGCTGATCTTGGCCGCGGCTTCAACGTCTGTTCCGTTGACGCAGGGCGCCACGGCGACCGTGAACCTGACCGCGGCCACAGGCGGATCATTCGGCGGAAACATTACCTGGAGCGTGAGCGGTTTGCCAAGCGGAGTGACAGCAGGGTGGTCAGCGAACCCGATGACTCCTTCCGCGAGCCCGAGTTCGAACGTGGAGAAGCTGACGCTGGCGGCAGCCTTCACGGCGAAAGTGGGTTCAGCGACCATTACTGTGACAGCAAGCGGCGACGGCTTGACCGCGACGCAGCAGATTACGGTGCAGATCACGCAGGCGCCAGGGCTGCAACTCGCGCTTTCTGCGTCGACGGTCTCGATCACTCATACCAGCGCAGCTTCCATCGCCGTGACCATCATGGAGCTGGGCGGGCTGAGCGTGCCAATCACGGTGTCCTTGAGCGGGCTGCCGGCCGGTGTTACGCCATCGCTGGGCAAAGTGACCGCTGGGGCGCCGGGAAGCGAGAGCGCCACGCTGACCCTCAGCGGCAGCTCGGCCGCGAAGGCCGGGACATCGACAGTAACGGTCGCGGTCACGGGCAGCAGCAATGGAACCACGTACACGACCGCGCAGGCACTGACGCTGCAACTGAAGTAAAAAGCAGCCGGTCAGCACGGACGTGCGGCGCTGAAAACCACCACCGATGATGATCGGGAGATTCCGGCTCCCGCAAACTACGCGGATTTGCGCAGTCTCAACCCTCGAATAGGCGATGTGAGTTCCTCTCCCGCTCCAGGACAAGCTTGCTCGCGTAGCACGCGGGCAGGGAAGATGCAGCTCGTCAGTCGAAAAGGGCGAAGGACCGCTCGATGCGCTCAGGAAGGGTCGCTGTCTCGTTGCCGTAGGATTGGTGAACCTCGAGAACGGCGGCGGGCTGCGTCGCGAGAGTCTTGATGGCTTGCACCGTGGCGGGCCAGTCGATGCTGCCGTCGCCGGGCCACAGGTGCTCGTCCTTCACGGCGTGGTTGTCGTGGACGTGGAGCGTGGCGATGCGGTTGCCGAGAGTGGTGATGGCCTCGGCGACACCCACGGTGATGTGGGCATGGCCCAGGTCCAGACAGATGCCTACGTTACTGAGATGGCCGAGCTCGAGGATGGTGACCAGGTGTTCGGGCGTAGTGGGCTCGCTCACCAGGTTTTCCAACAGCAGGCGCACACCGAGGGGATGGGCGAAGGCGCCGAGGTGCTCGAGCGCGGTGATGGAGTACTCGATGGTGCGCTGCGACCAGCCGTCTCCCCGCTCGCCGAGATGCAGGACAAGGTTGGAGAAGGGGATCAGCTCGGCGGCTTCAAGGGCGCGCTTGATCTCATCCATGGCGTCGATGCGGCGGGCTTTTTCAGGGTGCACCACGTTGACGGCCGGGGCGCCGGCGCGGCCCATCTCGCGGTCTGGGTAAAGGGGGGCATGCATCGAAAACGGCTGCAGCGTGTTTGACCGGAACCAGGAGGCCAGCTCGGCGATGTGCTCGCGGCTGCCGTAGTCGAAATGCTGCCGGGCAGCAAAGATCTCAACGCCCTGCGCGCCGGAGCGGGCGGCGAGTTCCAGCAGGCCTGGGTGCAGGCGCTGATTGAGAAACAGGTGCGTGGAAAGGACTCGCAGCATAGTCAGATGATCCCCAGCATCCGGCGGGCCCGGGGGTCGGGCGGGCCGCTACTCTGATTGTCTCATTTT
The DNA here is from genome assembly GCA_964445025.1 of uncultured Occallatibacter sp. Taxonomy (GTDB): domain Bacteria; phylum Acidobacteriota; class Terriglobia; order Terriglobales; family Acidobacteriaceae; genus Telmatobacter. The sequence goes on from CAYUJM010000038.1 coordinate 7,350, forward strand.
TGCAACACGTTACGACGAGCCGGGTGTTGCGGGAGATGGTGCATGAGCCGGCGCTCTGACAGGGAACGCACCTGGGCGGAGACGTGGAGAGCTGCATTTGGGAGTCCGCAATGCAAACCGGCGATTCTTGAAGATCGCCGGCCCGCATTGCGAAGACGCAGATGAGGAATGGAATAAGAAAAGCCGCGAAGCCCGGCAAAGTCTCCGGCCTTTGCCACGCTGCGGCTCCGACGCATTCCGGGAAAAGAAAGGGCCCCAATTCACCGAACAGCGATGTTGCCATCCGATTGAGCTGCCGGGCAGCATTCCTGCGGCCTCCCTGGCTGCCTGACCGGAGAATAGCATCGCGCGGAAGACGAAAATCTGTAATTTCCAATGATTCTCAGATGAATTCTCTGCATTTCTGGCACGTTTTCACTTGATCGAAAAATCTGCGCATGCGTTGAAGTGAGCGCACATCCGCTGCCGGTCGCAGGTTGGCTGTTGTCTCTTATGCCTAGGGTCAAGGACATCTGCGCGAGAGCGCCGGTAGCGATTTAAGTCGATTTGTGCGATCCATTTCCTGGAGGCACGCCTCGCGCATTAATTGCCAGACCGCGGTCTGGATACCGTTGCGTCTCCGGGCCTTCTAAATCACGCCGGCCATATAGTTCACTTCGTCCATGCGAGGCTCGTCCTCTTTGACCCGGTATTCGGCCAGCACCACAGGTGAGAGTGTCAGTACGGGGCAGTGCGCATAGGCCAGCACCTTGTAGAAGATGGCCGAATGGGTGATGGCGGCAAAATGAGACGCTCCCTGCGTACCCAGCACGATCAGGTCCGCTCCCTGCGCACGGCCGGCAATGAGCAGTTCCTCCGTGGGGTCTCCGAGCACGGCTTTCGTTCGGGTGTGGATGCCGTTGTGCAACTCGGCCGGGACCAGCGACAGAAGCTCGGACTCAACCTGACCGAGTGTGCGCCCGGCCAGAAGGTCGGCATGCTCCTGAGGCGGAATGACCTGTTGCAGAATAAAGCTGGCCTTGTGTTTGGCGGCCACTTCCGCGCCGAAGCTCGCTACCGTGTGACGACCGGCCTGGGCGCTGACATCGCACAGTACCTTGCGGCTGGAGTAGTTACGATATGTGCACTCGACCACGTTGGGGCCGACGATGCAGACAGGCACGGTGGAGCGCCGCAGGACGGCCTCGGCCACTGAGCCCACCAGCAGCTTGCCGATGGGGCCGGGTGAATGAGCGCCCATGATCACGCGATCGATCTTCTGCTCTTGCAGGAAGGCAAGGATCTCGTCGGACGCCGAACCGGACCGCACCACAACCTGGCAGGGAATGCCGAGATTCTCTGCGCGCTGGGCCAAGGAAGCGAAGCGGTGCTTCTCATCGCGGGCCGTTGAATACTGAGCGCCCGCGCCATTCGGCGACGCAGAGTCTGATGGTTCATACACGTGAAACAGAATGAGATGCGAATCAAATTCAGCGGCCTGTTTCAGAGCCACGGCAAAGGCCTTTTCATCGGCGGGGAATTCGCATGCGAAGAGGATTTGGGATGGCTTGCTCCAACCCGGCCTGATGGCAGTGGACATAGGACCCTCCTGGATTTCGAGTCGCCTTGTGAGAGCGTCTGAAATAGCGCCAAAACGGAGCCCGGATTGCAAAAAAACGGCTCGCACGCGATCACGTGCGGGGCCCGTGCAGGTTCCGGCGGTTTCAATTCAAATCCGGGCCTGGAGCGCAGAGAGTTAGGGGTCAATCCTCTTTTTCTGTTGGCCCTGAATGGGGCCGCTCAGTCAGTTGTCCGATTCGCCGCATCGGCCCGGAGCCGGGGATGGACTCATCATGTGAATTTAAGAAATACAAATCTGTGACAGCCATCACAGTTTATTCAGGGAAAAGGAAAATCAATTTAGTTTTCCTGCAGAGAATTTCATTCGATATTCCATAGAAACCGCGCGGCTTAGTACGCGGCAGCTTTGCCGTAATGGCTGCGGTGGTCCTGTCCGCCTTCCAACTCGCCGGTCTTCGGGTCGATGGCGATGCACTCTCCGTTGGACCAGTGGCCGTCGCGAATGCTGAGGGTGTAGCCCATCTTGCGCAGGGCGGCAAGTGTGTCCGGAGCGAAGCCGGGTTCGAGGAAAAGCTTGTCCGGCTGGTACTGATGGTGGAAGCGGGGCGCATCCACGGCCTGCTGGATGTTGAGGCCGCCTTCAGAAGCGGAAAGAAGGATATTGGCCACAGTCGTGATGATGCGTGCGCCGCCCGGCGAGCCGAGCACATAGCGCAGCTTGCCATCCTCGAGGACGATGGTCGGGGTCATGGAGCTTAGTGGGCGCTTTCCCGGTGCGATGGCGTTGGCCGGTCCCTGGATGAGACCGAACATGTTGGGGACGCCCATCTTGGAGGCAAAGTCGTCCATCTCGTCGTTGAGGAGAAAGCCCAGCGAGCCGGCCGTTACGTGAGAGCCGAAGCTGTCGTTGAGCGTGGTGGTGACGGAAACGGCGTTGCCTTCGGAATCGACGACGGAGTAATGCGTGGTGTCAGGAGACTCAACTTTGCGGCGGCCGGCCGTGGTTGGCGCGGGCGGCAGGAATCCGGCTGGACGGACCAGCGAGGCGCTCGCGGTTGCCGCGTTGAGATCGATGGACGCGCGCCAGGCTTCCGCGTACTGCTTGGCGGTGAGTGCGGCAGTGGGAATGGTGTTGTAGTCGGGGTCGCCGAGATAGTCGGAACGGTCCATGTAGGCGCGGCGATAGGCCTCGGTGATGAGGTGGATGGATGCCGCGGAGCGGTCGCCGAGCTTGGCCAGGTTGTAGCCTTCCAGGATGTTGAGTGCGCTCAGCAGCACGATCCCGCCGGAGGATGGCGGCGGGGCGCTGATGACCGTGTAGTTGTGAAAGCTGCCTGTGACAGGCGCGCGCTCGACCACGTTGTATTGGGCCAGGTCGTCGAGCGTGAGCAGCGCGCCGCCCTTGTGGAGTTCCTCGACCAGCTCGCGCGCCATCTTGCCGCGGTAAAAGCCGTCCGGATCGGCGGCGATGCGCGTGAGCGTCTGGGCCAGTTCGGGTTGGCGGAAGGTCTCGCCCTCCTTATAGAGCTGGCCGTCGCGCTGAAAGATCCGTTTGGAGTCGGCGAATTTGGCCAGGTCAGGATCGGAGAGCTCTTTGGCCTCCTCGGCAGTGAGGACGAAGCCTTCGCCGGCCAGCCGGATGGCCGGGGCCATCACGCGCGCCAGACCGAGCTTGCCGTATGTGCGCTCCGCGTAGACCATGCCGGCCACCGAGCCGGGCGTGGCGATGGAGCGGTAGCCGATGACGCTGGATTCCAGGCTGGTGTCGGGGATAACGTTGCCCTTCGCGTCCTGGTACATGGTTTCGGTGGCGGCCAGCGGGGCTTTTTCGCGGTAGTCGATGAAGGTGGCGTGCCCGTCACGGGTGCGCAACAGCAGGAAGCCGCCTCCGCCCAGGTTGCCCGCGGCGGGATGCACAACGGCGAGCGCAAAACCAGTGGCCACCGCAGCGTCCACGGCATTGCCGCCGGCGCGCAGGATCTCGATACCCGCGTCGGAGGCCAGGTGGTGCACGCTCACGACCATGCCATGCTGGGCACGGACCGGCTGCTCGTCGAGATAAGGGATCACGTTCTTCGCGCCCTCCTGAGCGGTGGAAGGAGCGGAAAGCGAGAACGCGGCGCCGGTGAGGACCGCCAGGATGGGGAAATGGTTCTGTCGGGTCATGATGTTTTGACAGGATAACCCGATTCGGGTGGGGGTTGGATCGATTTGGACTCAATTAGCAGAGCCGATCCCCGATGCTCCGCAGTGCGGAACCGGAAGAGGTCGAGGATCAGCTCGAATGCAACCGGGCTGAGGTTGGCCGTTCGGATTACGGCAGCCACGCCGGAGCAAGCCCCAGGATGAAGCTTGACCGCTGCGCCGCCACGCTGGCCATAGGTCGATCCTCGGCTAGCACCGCTCCTGAGAAGCGCTGGTAACCAGCCGTCTTTCCTTGAGCCGGACTCTGCACAAACTCCACCGACAGCGGCGCGTCGGGGATGCGCGCCCCAAACCAGTGCGCGTCGTCGCGCTGCGTCCAGGTCACCAGAGCCAGGATTGCCCCGAAAGGATACGCAGGGCCCTTCTGCCCGCTGGCTTTGATGGCCTGCATGGCCGCATCGTTGCCATAGAGCGTCGCCGTGGTGCGCGTCTTGGCATCTACGTACATGGTGATGGGATTCCAGTTGAGCGGCTGATAGGGCAGGCTTGCGGGCAGTGCGGCGGCGCGGTTGTTCACTACCTCATTGCCGCTGAACACGGCTCCCGAGATTGGCAAGGTATAGACGTAGTCGTTGCCGCGCACCGGCTGGTGGCAGCCTGTGCACTCGTTCACGAAACCTGCATTTGCGCCGTATGGTTTCAGATCAGCACCTCGCCAGCGGCCCCATCCCCATCCGTCGGTGTCTCTGTAACGCTGCGCGTCCTTCACCATCAACTCCACCTGTATGAACTTGCCCGGATGCAGAAGCCCGTCCGCGCCAGTCTCCCGCTGCCACGCGATCTTGGCGAAGCGCGACCCATCGGGCCAGGGCGAGATGTTGCCCGACTGCGCCGCTTTGATGGCGATATCGTTGCCGAGGATGAACCGGAAGGTGTTATTGTCGCCGCGCTCGGTCGTGCTGATGATCTTCCAGCTCTCGAAGGACGGTTCGAACGGGACTCCGTTGAACTCCGGTTGTACCGCTGTCAGATCCACACGCGTGGGAGGTGCGGGCGGCGCGGTTTCAGTCTTGTTGCCAGTGGCCGGAGCGCCGGCGGGTTCGTTTGCGTCGGTTGGCCACGGGTTCAGGTACGTCTTCAGAGTCGCCAGGTCTTCCGGAGTAACCTTTGCTTCCGGATGCAGCTGAACGAAATTGGGCAGCGGCATGGCGCCAAGTTGAATCATAGTCACTGCCTCATAGAGAGCCGCTCTCTGCGCCGCGGCAGGCTTGGAGCCCAGCGTCGAGAAGTCCAGGTGCCGGCGCGCCGTCAGGACGTCGTGCCGAACCAGCCAGTACGCGGGAACGATCTCGTCGAACCACGAGAGCCTGCGCTGGTCGGAGTGGCAGCTATAGCAATCCTTTTCGAGGATATTTTTCACCGCGGGCGGCGCCTGAATTTCGGCCGTAGCCAGCTTTGCCGGAATGACAGGGCGCACTAATTGCAGCACGGCAAACACGATCGCTCCAGCAATGACCGCTTTGGTAAGAGTCCTCATCGCGATATTCAACCCCTCGAATTTGAATAAGACTTGCTTTGAACAGGCCCCGCCCGCGCTCGCCGGCGGAAGCAGGCACACTGGTGGGATGCTCAAATCCTCGTGTTGGTATCAGAAGGCGAGCACACGACGACCGCACGGATGCCGGTATGTTCCGCACTGCGAGATTCGCCTCTTTTTGGAGCCGCTCCAGCCGAGCGCTGTCCAGGTTCGAGATTATTCGCCGCGCAGGACGCGCATGGGCTCGACCTGCGAGGCGCGCCGGCAGGGGATGATCGCGGCGGCGATTGCGATGGCCAGGACGCCCACGATGGCGATGGAGTAGGAGACGGGATCGAAGGCCGGCAGCTTCCCCAGAACATTGCCGACGACGCGAAGCAGGGCGAAGCTCAGGACTATTCCTGCGCCGATGCCCATGGATGCGACAGCGATTCCGTGCGAGAGCGTCATGGTCGCAACCTGGGCGCGATTGGCGCCCAGGGCAAAGCGCAGCGCAAACTCGAAACGCCGCTGCGCAACGGTGTACGCGGTCACGCCGTACATGCCCACCGCGGCCAGCAGAATGGCGACGGCAGCGAATGCGCCGAAGAGCAGCGTGCGGAAGCGCTGGGCGCGCGAGGATTCTCCGATTGCCTCGCGCATGGTGGTGGAGCTGACGGCAATCTGCGGATACCCGCGCTTGAGAAGCTGTTCGAGGGTTGCGGCCATGGTGGACGGATCGATGCCGGTGCGGACCACGATCTGCATGTCGGAGGCGCGGTAGGAATGCTGTGCAACGGGCACGTAGATGGTCTGCGCAAACGGCGAGGCCGGCGAATTCTCGCGGATGTCGCCGACCACGCCGACGATCGTGGACCAGATCGGCTTCAACCCGTACCCGGTCATGATCTGCTGGCCGATCGGATTCTGCCCGGGAAAATCCTTTCGAGCCATTTCGCGGCTGATCAGCAGCACCGGAGCCGATTTCTCGTTGTCGTCGTCGGACAACAGGCGCCCCTGGAGCAGCGGAATCTCCATGGTCTGGAAGTAGGCCGGCGTTACGGGTTGAATATCGGCCCAGGGCAGTTCGACTCCAGGCTTGAACTCGGTGCGCCCGCGTATCGCAAAGGCCACGTCCGCGTTGCCCTGGCCCATGGGCACACCCTGGTCGGCGGCAACGCTTTTCACACCGGGAACTTTGGCGATGTCGCCAAGAACGCTGCGCAGCGTGTTGAACGCGGCGGGCGAATCCACGAAGGCTGCCTGCTGCTCCGCCGCCACAATATGACTGTCCATCACCAGCAGGTTGTCGGGCACAAAGCCCAGGTCCTGGCGCGACTGGGCGATCATCTGCCGGGCCAGCAGGACGGAGGCAACGCTAAGGGTGAGCGTGAGGGCGACTTCGCCCACGATCAGCGCATCGCGCAAGCGCCGCGATTTACGGTTCTCGCTGCTGCCCACCTGCTCCTGCTTGAGAACCGCTGCCGGGCTGACGGTGACCGCGCGCCATGCGGGGAGCAACGCAGTCACAATCATCGTGGCCATACTCATCGCAAAGGAGAACAGCAGCACGTCCCGATTGAGATGCACATCGGCGAGCCGCGGCACAAGGTCGCGCGCCATCACCGTCAGGATGCGCAATGCGGGCTGCGCGACGAGGAGCGCAAGCGCACAGCCGGTTGCGGAAAGGATCAGCGACTCCAGCAATGCCCGGCGGGCGATAGCGGTGGGCGTTGCTCCCAGCGCAGTGCGGATGGTCGAGTCGCGCAGCATCTGCGTCGAGCGAACCAGTTGCAGATGGCCGATGTTCGCGCACACGATGAGCAGCACGACAACGACAGATCCCATGAGCAGGCGCAGAGTGGGACGGATGGAACCGACGATCTGCTCCTGGAGGGGAACCGCGACAATGGCCTTCTGACGATCCTCGGGGAAAGCGGCCTGCAACTGACGGGAGAGCGCCGCCATCTCAGCGTTCAGCTGTGCAAGCGTGACACCGGGCCTGGCCTTGGCGACGGCTTGCTGGTTATAGCCCGTGCGCGAAGGAACCTCAGGACGAGCCGGCCTTTCGAACCAAGCGACGGTCTTGTCAGGGAACGAGAAGCCGGCAGGGAGGACGCCCACGATGGTGCGCGTGCGTCCATCGAAGTGGAGGGTGCGGCCGAGAGCGGCCTGCGCCGAGCCGAAGTGCTGCTCGGCAAAAGAGCTGGAGACGAGGGCTTCGGAGCCGTCGGCTTCGTTATGAAAGAGACGGCCAGCCACCGGCTCGACACCCATGACGCTGCCAAACTGAGGGCTGACGGTGGCAATGTCGAGATAGAGCGACTGGCCGTCCAATTGAAGCCCATCCTGGCCGGCGCTATAGAAAGCGGCAGACTCGAGCGAGCGGATCTGCGTGGCCACGTCTACGTAGTCATCGCCGCCGACGCGGGGAATGGCGCGGTTCTCCTTGAGAAAGCGGGTATCGATGCCGTAGATGCGGCTGGCGTCGTGATATCCGAGCGGCCGGAGCAGGACGCAGTCCACGATAGTGAATATCGCCACGTTGAGGCCGATGCCGACAGCCAGGGTGAGCACCACAGCCCAGGTGAACGAGCCGGAGCGGCGAAGCTGGCGAAACGCATAACGCAGGTCCTGCATCCAGAGAGCGATCATGGCTTTTCTCCTGAAACCGAATCACGGGGCCGTGGAGCTTTGGGGGAGGGATACCCAGGTATGAAGCAGGCAATCGGCGTTCCAAAGAAGGGGGCGCTCACAGCTTGATCTGCAATGGGTTAGGACGCATTTCGAGCTACACCGGCGTGTCCTGGTGTTCACGGCCGGACAAGAGTGTTCGCTTCTGGACACACGAGGGTATGTGCGGCGGTTCGCATCCGCGATGCGCGACGGTCTGTCTTGATCAGGCAGGTTCGCTTCGATGAAATACATAATCGAAGCGTTCTGGCTTGCGTCAAAAAAGCTAACGGGCAACCGGAGCCGTTCATTCAGAATCGGATTCATTGTAGTGGCAGACAATTTTCACATTGTGAGGTCATGATGCATAAGAGATGGATGCAGGCAGTGTTGGTGGCGGCAGCGTTCGGAGTGTCGGGCGCCACTGCCGTGAGCGCGCAGGTGGGCGAATTGAAAAGCCTCTCGCAGACAGATGTCTCGGTGAGCCTTTATGGAGCGTTCAGCGGGGCAACCACTGGTGACGGCATTTCGCAGAGCCCGTCGAATGCGGCAGGCGGAATCGTCGAAGTGCGGCACATCTCCAACCCGATTTTCGGATTTGAGGGGACCTACTCGTTCAACCGCGCTAACCAGGTCTATAACCCCGGCAATGTACCTTTGTCCGGTGGGACTGTAACCTGTGGCATTCCCTGCAGCGCTACCCCACTGCCGGCAGCGGTTTCGGCCAATGCGCACGAAGTCACGGGAGATTGGGTGCCGTCGCTGAAGATTGCGAATCTGCGGCCGTTCGGAGTGGCCGGCGTCGGGGTGCTTTTCAACGAACCCGCCAGCGGGCAGGCAGACACCACCTCGTCGAACAAGGCGGTATTTGTCTATGGCGCAGGACTGGATTGGGGCGTGCTTCCGCACATCGGGGTACGGCTGCAGTATCGCGGCAACCTCTATAAGGCGCCCGACCTGACCACGCTCTATGGCTCCAGCGGTGTGTTCACGCATACGGCGGAGCCCATGATCGGCATTTATCTGCGGCTGTGATGCCGCGGAATCGAAAATTTCCTTGCACCGCAACTTTCCGGCGAAAGCGGTGTCAAAGCACAGGGAGAGATCCAAGAGGTATCGGGGACCACCCCGAACCTCGCGGCGGTCGGCTTGCTTGAAACGGATCTCCGGCTTTTCCTCCTCTGCCCTCTGCAATCAGTGCTGTTGCCCTTGGCTGTGCGGCCATTCCACACCGCCTCGAAGGGTATGTGTGTTTTTGAGTTCTTTCAACCTCCCCGGCATAGAGAAGGATCGGCAATGAAGACAATGGTTGCAAATTTACAGAGAAAATTCCTTTGGGCGTGCGGCCTGGCGGTAGCTTGCGCGGCGATGGCTCCGTTCGCAGGCGCACAATCGGCCGCTCCCCGCATCTCCACCGAAATTTCCAATGCAGAACAGGCGACGCTCGAAAACTCGCTGCACCCAATGGCGCAGGCGAAGTATGACGCGGGGCGGATGCCGGCGGACACGCGGCTCAACGGCATGAGCGTGGTCTTCAATCGCTCCGCGCAGCAGGAGGCCGACCTGAAGTCCCTGATTGCTGCGCAGCAGGATCCCTCCTCGCCTCTCTATCACCAGTGGCTCACGCCGGACCAGTTCGCGGCGCGCTTCGGAATGGCTGACGCGGACCTGAACAAGGTCGAAAGCTGGCTGGAGCAGCAGGGATTCTCCATCGACTCCGTGGCGCGCAGCAGGAATGCGATTCACTTCTCCGGCACCGTGCGGCAGGTGGAGCAGGCATTTTCAACCCAGATGCACCTCTACACCATCAACGGCACGCACCATTTGGCGCCATCCACGGCGCTCAGCGTACCTTCTGCGCTGGCCCCGGTGATTCTGGGCATCCGGAACATGGATGATTTCCGCCCCAGGCCGCATGTCCTGCTGCAGAGGAACGCGCGCGTGAAGCCCGCGTTTACTTCGAGCCAGACCGGCGATGTGTTTTTTGCGCCGGGTGACATCAAAACGGTCTACGACATCAATCCCCTCTATAACTCGAGCGTCACCGGCGCGGGCCAATCCATCACCCTCGTCGGCCAGTCGGCAATCAACGTGAGCGACATTGAAGCTTTTCAGAATGCGGCCGGACTCACGGTGAAGGAGCCGGCGCAGTTTATGGTGCCGGACTCGGGAAACTCGACCGTTGAGGCCGACGGAGACGAGGCGGAATCGGATCTGGACCTGGAGTGGTCGGGCGCCATCGCTCCCGGCGCCACGATCAATTTTGTCTACGTCGGCAACAACCCGAACTACGGCGCCTTCGATTCGATTCTATACGCGATCGACCAGAAGATCGGCACCATCGTCAGCAGCAGCTACGGTGAGTGCGAAGCGGCGCTGGGCGGACAAACCCTGGAATCGAGCTTCGAGCAAGGCATCGCGCAGGGGCAGACGTTCATGGCAGCAGCGGGCGACGACGGCTCGACCGACTGCTACGGAATCAGCGGATTGACGACCGCGCAACAGGAAGCGTTGTCGGTGGATTATCCGGGCAGCAGCCCGAATGTGACCAGCATGGGCGGGACGGAGATCTCTTCGGCCAATGCCGCCTATGACGAATCGGACACGGCGTACTGGGCGGCCGCCAACAGTACGGATGTGACCAGCTCCGCGCTCAAGTACATTCCCGAGATGGCCTGGAACGACGACATGGCGAACTGCGGTCAAGCCGTTTGTTTGAGCTCGGGAGGCGGCGGGGCCAGTGCGTTGTTTCCCAAGCCGAGTTGGCAAACCGGCGTGACGGGGATTCCCAGCGACGGCAAGCGCGATGTTCCCGATCTGGCGCTTTATGCGTCGCCGGAGGTTCCCGGCTATCTCTTCTGCAGCAGCGATTCCAGCGCCTGGAACAACGGCCAATCCGGCAGTTGCACGTCTGGCTTCCGGGACGCTAACGGTGTGTACCTGACCGTGGCCGGTGGCACCAGCTTCGATGCGCCCATCTTCTCCGGCATTCTGGCGCTGATCAACCAGAAGGCCGGCTATACCGCGGGACAGGGCCTGATCAATCCCACGCTCTACACTCTCGCGGCAAATAGTGAAACCTATGCATCGGCATTCCACGACATCACGACGGGGAACAACGATTGCGATGCCGGTTCAGCCAATTGCAGCAGCGGCGATATCGGCTTTTCCGCGGGGGTCGGCTATGACCAGGCAACCGGGCTGGGGTCGGTGGACGCCAGCAACCTGGCCGCTGCGTGGCCCGCCAGCACGGGCACCGGTCCAACTCTGATCGCGACAACGACGTCCGTCACCGCCTCGAACAGCACACCGAGCGTGAATACCTCAGACACCTTCACAATCACGGTGACAGCGGCCTCCGGTACCCCGACCGGCACGGTAAACCTGACCGTGGACGGAGGGACCGCAATCCCGGAGACGCTGACCGCGAACGGCACGTACGTTTATACAACCTCGTTCTCCACCGCTGGCTCGCACACCGTTCTCGCTGCCTATGTAGCCAACTCCACCTATGCGGCCTCCACGGGCAGCGCGACCGTGAACGTTTCCACGGTCAGTTCGGGTAAGGGAACCTTCGCACTGGCGGCTACCCCGAGCACTCTCACGGTGGCCCAGGGAAGCTCAGGTAACGAAAGCATCACGGTGACTCCTTCGGGCGGGTACACGGGCACGGTGGAGCTGAGTTTCGACACTTCGAATGACAATGCGTTGCAGAACCTGTGCTGGGAGTTTTCCAACCAGAACAGCGCGGGCGAAGGTGAGGTGCCCATTACCGGAACAACTGCCGGAACCGCAACGCTGAGTCTGGACGCCAATGCGGCAGATTGTGCCACCGGGGCCGCAATCCGCGCCACCGGCAAGCAGCCCATACACAGGCTGCATCCGGTGAAGACGGCGAAGAACAACGGAGGGAACCCCGTGCCCTTCACGGTAGCTTTCGCCGGGCTTCTCCTGGCCGGCTTCCTGGGACGCGGGTCGCGCAAGCTGGGGGGACTGGCCGCGCTGATTCTCCTCGCCTCCGCAGGCCTCGCGGTCACGGCCTGCGGCACGAATACGGTCAACAACACCGCCACTAATCCGCCGCAGGGAACGTACACAATCACGGTAACGGGTCAGGACACTGTTACATCGTCGATTACCGGAAGCACGACGTTCACGTTCGTTATCAATTAGCAGCGGTCCAACCGGGTCGGCGAGGGGCAGGCCTCCAGGCAGGATGCCTGCCCCTCGCTGCATGAAGTGTCAGCGGGACAGTCGAAGGTCAATATCTGGCCAACGCGACCGAATGTGAAGCGGCGTGTACGATGGGTATGCCAGTCTCCGTTTCCTGGTTGATGCATCCAAACGGAAGGGGGAATGAACCTGTCTATGCGCTGTTTACTCTTGAGGTTCGCACCGGGTGCATTCTCCGCGGATATATGCGGCCGTCATCGTGCGTTCAACTTGCCGGGATACCATCCGCGCATGAAGCTCCGACAGGGCACAGGACTTCTTCTGGCGGTCGTATTCGCGTTCGCAGCGGGGTTGGTTCGGGCGGAGAACGCGGGGACGCTGGCGCCCGCAGGCCTGAACTCAGCCCAGATCGTAGAGCAGCTCCAGCGGCGTAACCAGGCGCAAACAGAGGGTCTCAAGGGGTATAAGGCGCTGCGCCATTACCAGGTGGAGTACCGCGGATTCTCCGCCAGGATTGCAGCCCGGATGGACGTTGAGGTGAACTACGACGCCGCTACCGGAAAGAGTTTTCGGATCGTATCGCAGAGCGGATCCCATGTGCTGTGCGACAAGGTTCTGAAGCGCGCCGTGGACAGCGAACAGGAGGCCTCGCACGACAAAGGCGCGACGGCGCTCACCGATGCAAACTATCGGTTCACGTTGCTGGGCATCGAGAATCTGGGCGACCGCCCGGCTTACATTCTCGATGTGCAGCCGCTCACCGAGAGCAAATTTCTGTTTCGCGGAAAAATCTGGGTAGATTCGGCCGAGTTTGCCGTGGTGAAGATGGAGACGGAGCCGGCCAAGAGCCCCTCATTCTGGATTGCGCGCACGCTGATTCACTATACGAGCGTGAAGACCGATGGTTTCTGGCTGCCGCAGCAAGTGCGCAGCGAGACCAAAGTGCGGGTTGGTGGCACAGCCGTCCTTACCATCGACTACGGGAATTATGAAGTTGGAACGGAGACGGCTTCCAAGGGCGCAGGTTCTTAGCGCAGGTGTGGTGCACCGCACCAGATACCGGTACCGTTGATTACCGTCCGCTTATGAGCATGAACCCATCGATCCAGGACCGGCATGTGTTCCCCGCAGCCACCTTCCAGACGGAGCCGTCGGCGTAGGTAACCGAGTTCAAATCGATTGCGGTGACAGCGGAGAGATCCGGGACGGCCAAATCCGCGGAGCTCTCTTTTTCCGCCCTTGCGGGGAAGCGTACATCCAGCTTCTTTGCCGCATCGCCAATGTCCTGGCCGGAGGTGGTTGGCAACACGCGGACCTTGTTGGCGAAACCGCGCACCGTCATGTTGGCCGCGACAACTCGCCTGGAGTTCAGCGCGCTGGCAACGACATGGATTCTCTGGGCGATGCCTGGGATGAAAACGCCATTGACCACTTCCCTGTATTCACCGGGCGTATGCTGGGCGCGCAGTGAGACCGGACAGTTCCCGGGCTGGGGCGCGGCCTGAATCACGGTGGTCTGAGCAGCCAGGGGGGTCGATGCCATAAGAAGAGCGAACGAAACGCAGAGAGCACGATTCATCAGGTACCTCCTTGCCGGGGCTCAGGAGCCGTACAACGCTGTTCGACGCGGGCGCGAACGCACGGTAACAAGCTACGCCGGCAGGTGCACAACTGCAAGAGCGTGACGCTCGCCGGACTGGCACAGAATTCATCTGTAAAGTCCACCGGCAGGCAGGCGGCTCCGGCCCTGTTCGGGCGTCTGTTTGGACAGGCTTGCTGTGATACCGTTGCAGTACGGCGACCCTTTGCCGGGCCCGGCTAACCGGCCTGTGCTGAATGCCTGCGAACAGACAGGAATCGGGCTTCGCCGAGCGAAAACGAGAGAATGTCCCAACAGCCGGAATTGACATCGCCTTCGTTGCCCGCGAGCCCGGCTCAACAGCCTGGAGCGGAGTATGTCTCTGCCCCCGCAACCGGTTCCACCCCGGAGACCGGTTCCGCACCCGGGCCGGCAACACCCCTGGAGTTAGCCGCGGCGCCTGCGCATCATGGGCCGCAGAGAATTCCTCGCTGGCTGGAGCGCGCCGAACTGTTACTGCGGGTGATGCTGCGCATGTACATTGGTCTGGCGGTTTGTTACGCTCCGTGGTCGCGGATGTTCTGGGATCAGAACCCGATTTTTCTGCAATTTCCCACGCTCTCAATCTTTGCGGCCAACGGAGCGGTGCGCGGCCTTGTGTCGGGACTGGGACTTTTGAATCTGTGGATCGCATTCCACGATGCGATCCGGCATGGAATGGACAAGCAATGAACGACGAGAAGCTGGGATCGGGAAACAGCGGTCAGAGATCAGGGAACGGCGCGCCGGCCGCGCTGGAAAAGGCCCCGCTGGCGTACGAAAACCCGGGCTTCTTGAACAGCGCAGACGGGCGGCTGATCCGCATTGTGTCGGAGTACCTGGAGCCGTTGGCGCGGTTTCGTCGGGAGCAGATTCAGGACACCGTGGTGTTCTTCGGGTCGGCCCGGTTTCGCGGCCGTGACGAGGCCGATCATGCGCTGGAACTGCTGGAGAACACGGGCTCAACCCAGCCGGCGCCCAGCCACGAGCAGCCCGCCAGCGCGCCGGCCATTGCCGCCGGCCAGGCCACGGATTTGCAGCGCAAGCGCGCCGTGGCGGCGGTGGAGATGGCCCGTTACTACGAGGACGCGCGGCGCCTGTCGCAATTGCTCACCGGGTGGGCCAAGCAGATTCCTTCGCGGCGGCACCGGTTCGTGGTCACTTCGGGAGGCGGTCCGGGCATCATGGAGGCGGCCAACCGCGGCGCCCATGACGCGGGCGGCAAGACCATCGGGTTGAACATCCGGCTGCCTTTTGAGCAGGCCCCGAATCCCTACATCACTCCCAGCCTCAACTTCGAGTTCCACTACTTTTTCATGCGCAAGCTGTGGTTCGCTTACATGTCGAAGGCGCTGGTGGTGTTTCCGGGCGGATTCGGGACGCTGGACGAGATGTTCGAGATTCTCACCCTGGCGCAGACCCAGAAATTGGCCAAAAAGATCACCGTGGTCATTTATGGGCCGGAGTACTGGAAGAAGGTCTTCAACCTGGACGTGCTGGTGGAGACGGGAGCGATCAGCCCCAAGGACATCGAACTCTTCCAGTATGCGGACACGCCCGAGCAGGCATTCGAGATGTTGCGCCAGGGGCTGACGGAGAACTACCTGGCGCCAGAGGCGGAAGCGGGCAAACTTGCCACAACGGAGGTTGCAGCTGCGGCAAGCAAAGAGCTTATGGCCGGATGGACGCTCGAGGACTTTCTGGGGCCCGAGATAGCCAGGACCAGCAAATAGGGCGCACCGGAACAGCAGCCCACCCGAGCAGCAGTCAGAAGGCGCAGCATTCCCGAAAATCCTGGCGGACCAATTTGATTCTGTTAGGCTTGAGAACAGAGAGAAGTCGCTGCTCTGCCACTCGCACCTTTTCCGCAGAACGAAAACGGAATGGACGCATCCAAATATCGGGAATTCTTCCGATTGCTTCGGCATTTTGGCTGGTTTGCACGGGATTCCCGGGTTACCTTGTTGATTCCTTCAACAATTGAAGGGCATTTTGCCGCATCTTAACTTGCCATTTATGAAACAGAGGGGATACTGGACGCAGAAATCCGGGTGCATACGCGGAGAAGGAGCTGAAGTGGCCAAATCGACCATCTCGTATCTGTGGCGCGATTCCAACGCCCCACGGGGCTTCCGTACAGGTGTCTCCCTCCACAGCCATACCAACCAGTCCTCTGAAACCCTGGATTTTCTGGCCAACTTCGGCAACCAATACCCCGTCATGCGGCCATTGCTGTCGCGGATGGAGCGGCGGTCGGAGCAGGTTCACGGCATCCGGATCAACTATGCCGCGGCGTACTGGACGCCTCCCATGACGCCTAAATTGGCCTTTGACCTGGAGCGCGGGCAGATCGAGAAGCTGGATCTGGCGCCGATGGTCTCCATCACCGACCACGACAACATCAATGCTCCCATGCTGCTGCGGACAGTCCCGAGCGCGCGGCAGATTCCCGTTTCGGTGGAGTGGAGCGCTCCCTACGGCGAGCAGTCGTTCCACCTAGGAATCCACAACCTGCCGAGCGCGCGGGCGACGACGTGGATGGATACTCTGACCGACTATACGGCGCATCCCAACGACGCGCGGCTGACTGAAATCCTGGTGGCGCTGAACGCAGAGCCGAACGTGCTGGTGATCTTCAACCACCCCATGTGGGACCTTTACCTGATCGGCCGTGAAAAGCACCAGTTCCTGGTCAACGAGTTTCTGCAGAAAAATGGAGCCCACCTTCACGCGCTGGAGTTGAACGGGCTGCGCCACTGGGAAGAAAACCGAGCGGTGCGGCAACTGGCTGAAAAATGGCACATGCTGCTGATCAGCGGCGGCGACCGCCATGGCGTGGAACCGAACGCCAACGTCAACCTGACCAACGCCACCAGCTTCACGGAATTTGTGCACGAGATCCGGCGCGAGAAGAAGAGCAACATGCTCTTCATGCCGCAGTATGCGGAGCCGTGGAAGCACCGCATTCTGCAGTCGACCATTGACGCGGTGCGCAACTATCCGGAATTTCCGCAGGGATCGCAGAATTGGGACCAGCGTGTCTATCATCCCGACCTGAACGGGGTGGTTCGGCCACTGAGCGAGCTTTGGCCGAACGGCAAGGCGCCGCGGGCGATGCGAGCTGTGATTGGAGCGGTGCAACTGATGGGCCGCGGCCTGGTTTCCGGTGGTCTCCGCATGGCGTGGAGCGAGGCGCACCAGTTGCGGCTTGCACTGGGCGAGCACGACAGCTAGCGAACGTCCCTTCGGTCAGGGATTGCACCACCGCAGATTTTTGAACGTGAGTCCCCAATCCGCTGGTTTGTCCGCTGGTTTGAAGGGTACGGGCTTTAGCCCGCAGATGAAGGCCGCAGAATGAGCCGGGCATTAGCCCCCGATGGAATGCGAAGCCAGATGACGCACTTCTCCGGTCGCGCAGATGAGAACAGCGTTCAAGCCCACGTGCCAGCCGAACCAGACTTCCATAATCCGGGCGATGCGATGCGTGCGCGCATGCCGCGCGTTGCGTACTTTCCTGACTCTTTCCATGAAGTAAACGGAGTGGCGCACACCAGCCGCCACTTTGAGGCGTTCGCGCGCCGCCGGAATCTCCCTTTTCTTTGCGTGCGCGCCGGAGACCGTGCCCAGGCCTTTCAGGAAGACGGAAATGTGTGGACGCTGGAGTTGCCGCGCGGCTTCCTTTCCTTTGCGCTGGAGAAGGACCTTCGCTATGATCCCGCGTTCCTGCGCCACACGCCACTCATCGGCGAGGTGCTGGACCGCTTCAGGCCGGACCTGATTCACATTACCGGTCCCAGCGAAGTGGGGATGCTGGGCGCGGTCCTCTCCAATGAGATGCAGTTGCCGCTGGCGGCAAGCTGGCACACCAACGTGCACGAGTACCTGGCGCGGCGGTCCGACTGGCTCCTGCGCCTGCTGCCCAAACAATCCGTGGTGACCGAGCAGAAGATCGAGGACCTGACCATGGCGGCGGCGGCCAAGTTCTACTCGGTTGCAAAAGTGCTGTATGCGCCCAACCCGGAATTGTGCGCGCTTCTGGAGCGGACCACGGGGCGCCCATGCCATCTGATGCCGCGCGGCGTGGATGCGGAGCTGTTCCATCCGAAGAAGCGCAAGCGCGACCCCAAAGATCGCGACCAGGTGCTTGGATTTGTAGGCCGAATCTCAGTCGAGAAGAATGTGGCGCTGCTGGTGAAGGCGCAGGAAGAACTGGAAGCGATGGGCCACAAGAGCTTCCGCTTTCTGATTGTCGGCCATGGCGGCGACGAGGCGTGGCTGCGCGAGCGCTTGCCAAAGGCCGAGTTTGCCGGCGTGCTTAAAGGTGAGCCGCTGTCGACCGCGTACGCGAATATGGACCTGTTTGTGTTTCCGTCGCACACCGACACTTTCGGGAATGTGGTGCTCGAAGCGCTCGCGAGCGGGGTGCCTGCGATTATCACGCCCGACGGCGGCCCGAAGACCATTGTGCGCGACGGCGTGACGGGGCGAGTTGTCGAGGACGCTGATTTTGCGGCTGCAGTTGCGGGCGTGCTCGGCAATCCCGAAAAACATGCGGAAATGCGGCTGGCCGCGCGCGCCCATGCGCTCACCATGAGCTGGGACTCGGTGTTTGAGGGAGTGTATGCCGGGTATGAGGAGTTGGTTCCGCAAAACTCGCATCTGGTCAGTTGGGCCGGCAACCGCGGATAGAGAGTGCGCGTTTCAAATCCTCTTGAACCTCACCTGATCTTGGCTACACGCCCCACGGTGGGGAACTTCTGGAACTGCAGCATGTCGTGGCCGGGAATTACGCGATCCGGCGATCCGGCTAACTGAATCATCCGCTCCTGCTGGGCGATGTTGGCGGCGTGATCGGTGTCGCTGAAGGTGGCGCTGGCCAGGTGGGCCGATAAATTGAGATAGAAATAGACATTGTCCGAGGCCAGCACGTAGGGCGGGTTTCCATCCACGCGGAGATATTGGGAAGCGTAGGTGTGGCGCGAGCCGGTGTAAGCGCGAATGCCGGGAAAGATCTCCACGCTGTCGCCCTCCACCAGGTGCACGCGCCCTTCGGTGTTCAGCCGCACTAGCTCCTTCACATCCTCGGGATCGATGCCGCCGTGGTCGCCGCCAGGCTGCCAGGCATCCATGGTGTAGTAGCGGTATTCCTCTTTCTGAATCCATACCTGCGCCTTGGGAAACAGATCGAGGCCGCCCATGTGATCCCAGTGGGCGTGGCTGATGACGATATCCGTGACTTCATCCGGCTGGACGCCGGCGGTCTTCACGGCTTCGTCGGGACGCAGGTAGTCCCTCATCGGATATTCCTTCGTAAACGTGTCGCGATGAAAGCCGCTGTCGAAGAGGATGGTGTGCCCGCCGCCACGAATGAGCCAGACCACCATGGCGATGTCGACCTTCTCATCCTTCGGTCCGCCCACCACCAGGTCAGAAACCTGCACGCCCGGCGCGGTCGCATAACGAATGGCCTGAATGGAATAGTTGGGTGTAGACGGGGACACAAGCAACAACCCAAGAGCAGCAAACAACAGTCGTGCCATTTTGGTCTCTTTCTGTGTGAGTGAAGAGTCAAGCGAGCTGGTCCCTAGTCCCTTAGTCCCTAGCCCTTCGCCGCAATCTCTCCGATCGCTGTGACCAGCTTGTCCAGGTCGGGGAGGGTCGTGTACACGTGCGGAGTGACGCGGACGCAGCTTATGTTTTCCCAGACGATGCCGACGGTGTGAATCTTGTAGCGATCGAAGAGGGCTGAGGCCAGCGCGCCCGGCGTCATGCCGTCAATGCTTACACCGCAAATGGCGCACGAGTAATTGAGGTTCAGCGAGGTGTGCAGCTTGACCTTGGGAATCTGTTGTACGCGGCTGGCCCAGTAGTTCTTCAGGTAGCCGATGCGCTGCTCCTTGCGCTTGCTGCCGATGCCCTCGTGGAAGTTGATTGCTTCGCCGATGCCCTGCTCCAGCGGGAAGCTGCGCGTGCCGATGTCTTCGAACTTGCGGATGTCGCTCGAGTGCGGGTTGGCGGCGCACACGAGCGGCCAGAGCTTCTCAATCTTGTCGGCCTTCACCCACATCATGCCGGTGCCGATGGGCGCGGAGAGAAACTTGTGCAGGCTGGTTCCGAAGTAATCGCAGTGCAGGTCGGGAATCTTGAAGTCGAGAAGGCCGAAAGAATGCGCGCCGTCCGCGATCACCTCGATGCTATGCGTGTGCGCCATGTCGGCGATCTTGGCCACGGGCATGGTCTGGCCCACCCAGTTGATCATGTGCGTGACGTGGATGAGCCGCGTGCGGGGAGTGATGGCCTGCTCGTACGCCTTGACGATCGCTTCGTCGTCTTCAATGGGAAAGTCGAAGCTGATCTGCTTGTAGACGATGCCGTCGCGCTCGGCGCGCTGGCGATAGGCCTCGATCATGTGCGGGTAGTCCTGCTTGGTGCCGATCACTTCGTCGCCGGCCTTCAACGGCAGCCCGAAGATGATGGTGTTCAGCGCTTCAGTCGAGTTGCGGTCGATGGCGATCTCTCCCGGTTGCGCGCCGGCCAGGTGGGCAAGCTTCTCGCGCAGCGGCTCGCGGCCCTGGTCGAGGATGCCCCACATGAAATACGAAGGTCCCTCATTGGAGAGCTGGTTGTAGCGCTCCACGGCCTGCTGCACCACGATAGGCGCGGGCGAGACGCCGCCGTTGTTCAGATTGATGATGTCGGGATTCACGGAGTAGGAGCGCTGAATGACGGCCCAGAAGTCCTCGTTCTGCGCCACCTCGGCGGGTCCGAGATGGGCCACGGCGCGCGCGGCCGCATCGAAGTCGGCGCCATGAGCCTGGTGAAAGAGGCTGTTCATTGAGAATGCGCCGGCGAGAGTGGCTGCGCTGCGAAGGAAGGTGCGTCGGTCGCTGGAAATCATATTCAGCACTGTAGGCGTTCGCGGGGTGCGGAATCAACGGGAAAATGCGGGCGTGGATCAGGTGCGCTGCCCCGTTCTCAAACCCAGACCGAACGGTGTCTCCTCATCTGTCATCATGCTCCATCCCTTGCCGTGCAGTTGATCGCCCTTGATCGCCGTAATCGTCACGCCCTCGTCGGAGAGTTTCTCCGATTGCCAGGCCTGCCCGTTGTTGCCCCATGCCAGAATTCCATGATGGCCGACGAAAAGCAGCAGGTTCTGCGCGGAGATCGGACGAACCTCCAACACCGGACGATACGCAATCATGGTGAATCGTTCCGGCGCGGTCGTGTCAAGGATGTACGCGTAGCCACCGGAGACAGCGCAGAGTTCTTCGCGTTTCGGACAGGACCAAAGGCCGGTCGGCACGATGGGATCGCGAAAGCCCAGTGCGCAGGTGGCAAGGAAGGGCTGCTTGTCTTCGCTGGGCCGGATGAGGACTTCGAGCGCGCCGCGTTCGACTTCTTCGGCATGCTGTGGGTAGACGAAGTGACGCGAAGGCAGAATGAGCGGGCGCGCGGGCAGGATCTGCGCATGCCAAGAGTGAGGAAAGCTCAAATCAATGATCGGGCTTGCTGGTTCTGCGCTCACGGCTCCGCCCTGTAGTTCAGTATCCACTCCTTTTGCTCCTCGGTGTCGGGAACAGGGCAGCCGCGCGCAGCCTCAACGGCGGCCAGGGCGCCGGCGGGCGTCCAGCCTAGGTGAACGAGGATACATGCGGCCGTCAGCGGGGCGCGGCCAATGCTGCCCCAGCAATGGATGCCTATGCGCTCGCCGGCGCGGAGGCGTGTCGCGAGATCGTCGACAAAGGCGCGGAAAGCCTCTGTGTCCGGCGGGAGCTGATGATCGGGAATGGGGTGTGCGAGGAAGTCCATGCCCAGCTCTTCAGCCACTTCCTGCTCTTTTCCAAGCTCAAGCATGGCAATCTGTTCCTCGCTCAGGAGCGAGACGAGTGTTTGGATCCCGGCGTTCTTCAGATGAGACAACTCGCGCCAAAGCATGGAACCGTCGCGCGGGCAAAGGACAACGGCCAGCGGCATGGGCGCCAGCGCCGCACGCGACGCCGCCATGGGCGCCAGAGGTGCGGTTGCATCCGAATAGATCCAGTAGACACCGTTCACGCTTGCTCAGACTCCGACAAACTGCTCGATGCGATCGTGGACGGTGGGAATGGCAAGGCCCAGTGCCGCGCCTTCTTCAATGATGGGGATGATCTTGTCGAATTCGCGGCCGGAATGCGCGCCGGTGAGTGCAATGCGGATGGGATTGTAAAGCGCCTTGCCCTTGATGCCGGTGGCTTCAGCGACCTCGCTGATCCAGGTCTTGAAGCCTTCCGCAGTCACGAGGCCGCTGTGTGCGCGAACGCGGCCGGCAAACTCGCCGAGAACGGTGCGGGCGGAATCTGCGGCAAGAATTTCAGCGTTCTCCGGGTCGGCGTGCGCCGCGTCCGGGTCGATGCCGAAGATGAACGAAGACTTGACCGGCAGCTCAGCCAGGCAATCTACGCCGGGAAGAAAGAGGGCGAGCAGATTGGCAAACCAGGCCTTGCGCTTGGCAATCAGCTCCGGTGACGGAATGTCCAGATGAATGGGCGGATCGAGGCTCGCGAGCAGTGCGATGGTCTCGGCGGTATAGAGCTCCGATGCCGTCCAGAGCGGGAAAACGCCTGGCTTTTGCAGGCAAAACTGGCGCTCTGCCAGCTTGGCGATGCGCTCCGGGTCGGCCAGCTTGATGTAATGGCGATTGAGCCAGTTCAGCTTGTCGAAGTCGAAGATGGCGGGCGAAGGCGTCACGCGCTCCAGTGAGAAGATAGGCACCAGCTCGGCCAGGGTGAAGGTCTCCGTTTTGCCGTCTTCAGCGCCCCAGCCAAGCAGGGCGAGGTAGTTGGCCAGAGCTTCGGGCAGATAGCCCATCTGGCGGAAGGTCGAGATCGACGTGGCGCCGTGGCGCTTGGAAAGCCGCTCGCGGTCCGCGCCCAGAATGGTGGAGAGGTGCGCGAACTCCGGCACCGGCCAGCCGAAGGCCTCGTAGATGGCCACCTGCTTGGGCGTATTGGAGATGTGATCGTCGCCGCGGATGACGTGGGTAATCTTCATCAGCGCGTCGTCGATGGTCACCACGTAGTTGTAAACCGGAACTGCTGCGCAGGGCAGACCTTCGGTGTTGATTTGCGAACGGACAAGAACCAGATCGCTGATGGTATCGGCGGGAAACTCCACCGTGCCGCGAACCAGGTCGCGGAAGCGAAGAGGGTGGTCTTCAATCTTGAGGCGGACGGCGAACGGCTTGCCCGCGGCGAGATTCTTCTCGATTTCCGCGGGCGGCAACGCGCGGCATCGGCCGGAGTAAATCTGCAGGCCTTGCCGCTCGACGGCAAGCTTGCGT